>JAADHL010000333.1 GCA_013151875.1 Deltaproteobacteria bacterium | reverse complement strand
TGCCGATCTCGTGGGCCACGCCCGCGGCCAGCATGCCGAACGCAGACATCTTCTCGTGGTGCAGCAGTTGGGCCTGCAGCCGTTTTTCCTCAGTCACGATCCTCCCGACCTCCACGACCGACTCCACCCGTCCGTCGGCCGAAAGAACGGGGTACGATTCGATGTGCAGGATTTCCTGGTTTTCATCCGTTCGCAGGATCATGTCCTCCGAGGCCGTCCTTCCGGTCCGAAACGTCCGGGAGGCCGGGCAGTTTCGACAAGGGTACTCGGTCCCGTGGAACGCCTCGTAGCACCGCTTCCCGACAGGATCGCCGCCGTGCAGCCGGCGCGCAGTCTTGTTGGCCTTGACGATCCGGAAATCCCGGTCCACGACCAGTACCCGCTGGTCAATGGAGTCCAGCAGAAGCTCCGAGAACTCCCGGCTCGTCCGCAGTTCGCGGGTGCGATCCTCGATCCGGTGTTCCATCAGGTTGTGCGAGTCCCTCAGCGCCAGGCTCATCCGGTTGAACGAGGCGGCCAGGTCCCGGATCTCCTGCGGTCCCTCCACTGGCACGAGGTCGCCGACCGCGCCGCTGGCCAGTCTCTTTGCGGTCTCGGACACACGCCGGATCTTTTGCGTGAACCGCCGGACAGTCAGGAACAGGACAACGGTCAGGACGATCGCCAGGAGGCCCGAGAAGACCACGGCCTGCCACTTCAGGCGCTCCAAGGACGCCAGAGCGTGAGACACCGGCTCCTCCACCACCACCCCCCAGCCGAGGTCGCTGATCGGGGCATAGGCGGCTATGACCTCTTCGTGCCCGGCGTTTTTCCTGTGGTATCGGTCCTCCCACGCCTTCGGCCCGACGGTAAACTCCCGGTTCCCGTGGCTGTGCATGTGCTCCCCGTAAGGCGGCCCCCGGATGTCCTCGAAGGAGCCGCACACCACCTTGCCTGTTTCGTCCAGCAGGTACACGGCCGCCTGGGTGGTCCGCTCCTGGTGAGCGATCACCAGTTCCCGGTGAATTTCGAAGCGGCAGCGCGCGCATAGGATTCCCACGAGCCTGCCCGTGTTGGCGTGGACCGGGGCGGCCGCCAGGAGGCTGGGCTCCTCGCCCTTGTATTCAAAGCCCACGACGCGGATCTTTTCGCGCCCTCGGAGGAAGCAGGGGTGGCGGGACAGGTCCTCGCCCAGGGCCCGCCGGGAATCGGACGAGCCCAGCAGGACCCCACTGGGAGAGATGACCAGCATCTCCTCGATATCCGGATCCTCCTGTTTTCGGTTCTTCAGATCCTCGTGAATCGCCTGTACGAACCCTGCCCGGTCTGACTGGTCGGTACTTCGGACCAGGTACTCCAGGGTCCCCTGGAGGTGCCGGTTGTACGTCAGGACGTCGGAAAGCGAATTCAGCTTGTCCGTAACGAATTGGTGCGTCCGGGAAGCCAGCATGGCCGCGACGTTTTGCGTATTTCGGAAGGCGGCCTCGGTCAGGTAAGCCCGGCTCCGGAGATATCCCCACAGGTTCGAGGCGGCGAGCGGGACCAGGGTGAACCCGACGAAGAGAAGGAAGAGCTTCCTGGCCAGGGTGTTTCGTCTGATTCGACGGTTGAAGTGGATCACATCATTGCGTCCATCATGCCAATGCCTGTCATACCGCGCCTCGAAGGGCTCGCGCCTTGTCGGGCGGGATGGATCGGCCCCAAAAGAGGGGGTGTTGTTTTTGCGCGAGCCCTGAATATGGGAAGCATCATCCAGTCCCCAAGTGGAACAATGATATAGGTAACGGGATAATTTGGATAGACATGGTCCTGGCATCAGCGGCCGTCACACAACAGAAGACAAATATAGTCAACAAAGTCAATTAACATGACGGTGATGATTGACGTCGTTTTCGCCGCAAACACGGGATGATAGATATTGTTCAATTGAATTAGTCGGTTATTGTCACTAAACACCATTTCCGTATCGGTCTGGTTCGGTAGCCGGGCGAATGAATGCCCGACAAAGGAGCCGTCATGGATTCCGGATACGGTGATGCGCTGGACGTGATTCGCGCTGCCCTGAAAGAGCATCTTTCGAACATTGCGCTGGCCTGCTCTTTTCAGGCTGAGGACCTTGCCGTGCTTGATATGATGGTTTCCATCGATCAGGGTGTGCGCGTCTTCGCTCTGGACACGGGAAGGCTCAACGACGAGACCTACGAAGTCGCCGAGAAGGTACGGCAGAGGTATGGCGTGGCCATTCAGTGGATGTTTCCCGACAGGGTGGAGGTTGAAGCGCTGATGAGGCGGTCAGGCGCATATTCCTTCGTTGAGTCCGTGTCGGCCAGGAAAGAATGTTGCCGCATCAGGAAAGTCGAACCTCTGAAGCGGGCTTTGCAGGGACTCACGGGCTGGATCACCGGGATGCGCCGCGAACAGGCCGTCACGCGGGACAGCCTTGCCACGATTGAGGTCGATCACGTGAACGGAGGCATCACCAAATACAATCCCATCGCCGACTGGTCGGTCGAGGATACATGGCGTTATCTCCACGAGCACGGTGTTCCTTTCAATCGCCTTTACGAGAGGGGATACCGTCAGATCGGCTGCGCCCCGTGCACCACTTCGGTCAAGCCCGGCGAGGACGACAGGGCGGGACGTTGGCGCTGGGAGGACGAGGCCACGAAGGAATGTGGCCTGCACGTGGATGGATCGGGAATTTGACCAAGAGGGAAGATAAATACTGACGGAGTTGACGCTGGTGTTGGTCAGGAACGGACCGGCGGACAGGAAGCATCCTCCACGTTTTACCGCATTAGGCAATGCATGAAAGTTGGTGAGGGGGCCGTCGAGGGCTGGAATCTATCGACCTGACGTCGGAACGCATTCCGATCTGCAAAAAAAGGTTTCCTGACTGGTATGTTCGATCATGGAGGTGTTCGCTGGGGCGCTGTCTGTTGTATCCTTCCGCGTCCACACGTGGATGAAAGATGAAATTCAGATTGATCTATCCGAAATGGGAAAAGCTCGAGGGGCAGACCACGTTCAACCTGCCTCCGCACGGTCCAGTGGTCATGGCCGCCACCCTGCCCGAGGACGTGGAGGTCGAGTTCATAGATGAAAACGTCTCGGACCACGTCATCGACGACGAGGTGGACCTGGTGGGCGTCAGCATGATGCTGACCACCCAGGTCAAGCGCGGCTGGGCAGTGGCGGACAAATATCGAGCGCTGGGCAGGAAAGTCATTTTCGGCGGCATCTCGACCATGCTGCACGCCGAAGAAACGCTGGAACACGCGGACTCGATCTTCCTGGGCGAAACCGAGGGGCGCATGGAGGAGGTCTTTGCCGACCTGAAGGCAGGCAGGCTCAAGAAGGTCTACAACTACATGGGCAGGCCGCCTGCGATTGAACTGGTGGGGCCTGCGCGCCGCGAGATCCTGGACAAGGACCGTTACTACTACAAGGGCGTCAGGATGGTGGACCTGTTCCACGCCTCGCGCGGGTGCCAGTTCGACTGTTATCCATGCGCCGTGGCCTATCTGGGGGGGCGCTCATTCAGGCCGAGGCCCATCGACAAGGCCATTGAGGAGCTGGCGGGCATCGACAACAACCGCCTGTTCGTGGTGGACAACTCGCTGGCCCAGGACCACCAGTGGGAAATGGACCTGTTCCGCGAGATGATCCCCCTGAAAAAGAACTGGTGCAGCCACACCATCGAGGACGACCCGGAAGTGCTGGACCTGGCGGCGCGGGCCGGGGCATGGTACGTGTACCAGGCGGTTTTCGACAGGTCGGACTATATCCGTGACCGCATCAAGCGCTATCACGACCACGGGATCGCGGTCGAGGGCACGATCCTGCTGGGCATGGAAAACCACACCGAGGACTTCATCAAGGAACTCATCGATTTCCTGCTGGAGATCGACCTGGACCTGGCCGAATTCACCGTACTGGTCCCATTCCCCCACACCAAGGCCCATGACGACCTGATGAAACAGGACCGGATCTTCGATCTGGACTGGGACCATTACAATGCCGGCAGGGTCGTTTACCACCCAAAGCACATGAGCGCCGAACGACTCCAGGAGCTGTATCATTACGCTTGGGACACCTTTTACGCGGACGAGACCCAGCAGTTCAAGTTCTACAAACTGCTGCAACGCGTGGTGGACCGCGAAAGGAAGGCCGGCACCTATCAGGGCCGCAGGCGCGACCTGATGAAAAAGAGCTTCGGCAAGGATATCCTAAAGGATGTCATGGGGGATAAAAGGGGTGACGACGGGGTCGCGTGATGCAGACGGATCGGGCATGGATAGACATCATCTACGATTTCAAGGGGCTGTGGGAGGTGGACTCCAAGTGCGGGCTGAAGGTGATCGATACGGATGAGGCCAGCGTGTTCATCGTCACCGAACTGTTCAACGAAAACCCCGGCACGTCGATCACCAATTTCTGCGCCCAGCTCGCCACCGAACTGAGGGCCCGATACAACGTCCCCCACGACCGTTTCATATACATCGAACACTGCCCTGATCGAGGCTCGCGCCTGGAATTCCAGCAAGAGACCTTCGACCTCGTCACCCTGAAATGGGACGGCGAACGATTTATCTCCCCAAAGTGGAAAAGGATCTCACCGGCACAGGTCGACCGACTGATTGGAAATGCCCCATGAGAGTATGGAAAATCGGTGGCCCGCATTGACAAGAACCAGCGGTCGCCACTATCATCGCGCCACTTGGAATGACACTGATAAAGGCAACAACGCGAGGCCGGATGATGACCGAATTCGAAGTTGAACTGAGGGACAAACTGATTGAGCGCCTGGACCT
>JAADHL010000332.1 GCA_013151875.1 Deltaproteobacteria bacterium | reverse complement strand
CGGATCTGGGCCTGGCGGTCATGAACAACCTCAGCGTTCTGATCGGTCAAAGGCTCCTCACACTCCAGACCATGTGGGTCAGGGAGATCCAGCGAACCATCGACGGCAGATTCAAAGGGGAAGGCATTTGACGGGAAGACATCTGCTGCCGATTGCCGCGATCCTGTCCCTGGGACAGGCCCTCACCGCGGGCACGCTGAAAGCGGAACAACCGTTGGAAGACACGGCCGCGAAAAAACCGGCAACCGCGAAACCGGTCCCGGCAGTCGCGGGTGACGAGATAGAGGTGCCTCCCCCGCCTTTTTCCGAGGGAATCTACCCCTGTTCCGACTGCCACGAAGACATGGAGGTCAACCGCAAGCGACGCAAACTGACCGAGGAACACGAAAACATCGTACTCAAACACGACGAAAAAAACCGCTGGTGCCTTGATTGCCACGATGCCGAAGACCGCGATTACCTGCACCTCGCCAGCGGCAAAAAGATCAGCTTCGACGAGTCCTACCTGCTTTGCGGTCAGTGTCATGGAACCAAGCTTCGTGACTGGAAGGCGGGGGTACACGGCCGCAGGACGGGCTACTGGAACGGAAAAAAGAAATACCTGCTGTGCGCCAATTGCCACAACCCGCATTCGCCCAGGTTCAAGCCCATACCCCCCAAGCCCGCGCCTCGCAGGCCGGTACCGGGACTCCAATGGAAACGGAAAAGGGAATATCGATGAACCGGATCACCCGCAGGAAATTCCTGGTAGGCACGGCCGCGGGCATGCTGATGACTTCCTGCGGTCCGAAACGTCTGTATGAGCTTGCCAGACCCGACCTGCGCGAAGCGCTGGATCGCATGGAAAAGGAATATGCGGTCAAATACGGCAAGGCGGTCAAGGTGGGGTCAGAGGGCCCAATCAAAGGGGTCAAGTTCGCATACGCTCTGGACCTCTCGCGCTGCATCGGATGCCGCACGTGCGTGCATGCCTGCGTCCATGAAAACAACCAGTCACGCGACCCCGAAATCCAGTGGATCCGCGTTGCCGGGATCGACAAGGAAAGAGGGGTGGACCTGACGCATGCCGACTACTACTACCACCCGGACAAGGTGCCGGAACCGGGGAAGTTCTACGTGCCGATCCAATGCCAACAGTGCGACAACCCGCCATGTACGAAGGTCTGCCCGGTGAAGGCCACATGGAAGGAGCCGGATGGGATCGTGGTCGTTGATTACGAGTGGTGCATCGGGTGCCGCTACTGCATGGCGGCCTGTCCCTACGGGGCGCGTCACTTCAACTGGGGCGAACCTGGGCTCGATCCCGCGGACGTAAACCCCGACACGCACTACCTGGGCAACCGGCCCAGGCCCAAAGGGGTGGTCGAGAAATGCACGTTCTGCATCCAACGCACCCGCAAGGGTCGTTATCCGGCATGCGTAGAGGCATGCCCGGTGGGCGCCCGCAAATTCGGAAACATACTGGACCCTGACAGCGAGGTCCGCTACGTCATCGAAAACAAGCGCGTCCTCGTGCTCAAGGAAGAACTGAACACCATCCCGAGTTTCTTCTACTTCTACGGGGTATAAGGTGACCAGAACGCAGATGTACCTCAGGTTCTTCGTCGGCAGCGCCAAGCTGGTGTTGAAGGGGGGCCGCCTGTACTGGGCGTGGATCGGCCTGCTGCTCACACTCATCGCCGTTGGGTTGCACGCCTATATCGAACAGGTTGATCACGGCCTCCTCATCACCGCGATGCGCGACCAGGTGTCCTGGGGTTTCTACATCGGCAACTTCACCTTCCTGGTCGGGGTGGCCGCTGCCGCCGTGGTCCTGGTCATCCCGGCCTACGTCTACGACTGGAAGCCCATACGCGAGATCGTCGTTTTCGGTGAACTGCTGGCGGTCAGCGCGATCATCATGTGCCTGCTTTTCGTATTCGTGGACATCGGCAGGCCCGACCGCTTCTGGCACCTGTTTCCTCCCTTCGGTCAGCTCAACTTTCCGAGGTCGCTTCTGGCCTGGGACGTGCTGGTCCTCAACCTGTACTTTTTGATCAACTTCACGGTCGTGACCCACATCATGTACCGCGCCTTCAATGGAAAGCACTACCGGAAACGCCTGGTCATTCCCCTGGTGCTGCTCTCGATACCCATGGCCGTCAGCATCCATACCGTTACCGCGTTTCTGTACAACGGCCTGGCCGCCCGGCCCTTCTGGAACTCGTCCATCCTGGCGCCCCAGTTCCTGGCGTCCGCGTTCTGCTCGGGTCCGGCGATCCTCCTGTTCGTGCTTCAACTGCTGCGAAAGGTCACCAACTTCGAAATCCGTGACGAGGCCATCTGGAAGATCGCCGAGCTGATGGCCTACGCCATGTTCCTGAACCTGTTCCTGCACGGCGCCGAGGTCTTCAAGGAATACTATTCGGATACGCACCACCTGTTGTTCACGCGCTACCTCTACGTAGGCATCGAGGGTCACCGGACCCTGGTGCCCTTTGCGTGGACCGCGGTCTGCCTGAACCTGTTGGCGTTCCTGCTGTTCGTCATACCGCGGACGCGAAAAAACGTGGTGACCCTCAACATCGGCTGCCTGGCCATCTACGCGGGCGTGTACATCGAAAAAGGCATGGCGCTGATCATTCCCGGCCTGACTCCGGACACCCTGGGCGAAATCTACGAATACAGCCCCACGCTCAACGAACTGATGGTGGCGGCCGGCGTCTTTTCGGTCGGGTTTCTGGTCTTTACCCTGATGCTCAAGGTGGCGGTGCCCGTTACCCTGGGCGAGTTCACGCACAAGCTCCCTGCAAAAGCCCCCGTCTGACCCTGCCCAAATTCACAGCCTACACCTGGTCTGTTTCTTGCTTAAGTCCCTGCCCGCCGGCTGGACCGAAACGTTTCCGGCAGTGTTTCCGGCAATACCGATGGCTGGGCTGAACGCATGAGAATAAAGGCCCGATGGATAGGCAACCGTTTTCATTACTTTAATGGTGATTATTGGGACTATGTCATTTTTTAGCCACCTGAAATGTGTCAGTTTTGACCCGATTCCGATTGGTCGGACAAATTACAGGAAACCAGCCATGACTTTTGCGCTGACGATGATGCGGGCGGGCATACTGACAGGCGTGTTGGTCGCCATGTCGATGATCGAGGCCGTTGCGGTCGCCGGGCCTCCTTCAGTTGCCGCCGCTCCCGACCACGGGGAAAACAAACGCTGTTTCCTGTGTCATGGACGCGAAGATTTCAAGGAAAAAGTAAGGCAGGACGGACGCAAGGGCCTGTTTGTGGACATATATTCATTCGCGGCTTCGATCCACGGCAAGCGCCAATGCCGCGAATGCCACGCCGACGCGGCCGAGATCCCGCACATCAAGGGACTGAAGCGCGTAAAGTGCACCAGGTGTCACTACGTGGGCAACGTGGTGGGCGCCCCCCAATCCAGGAGGTACAAGCAGTATCGCGAAAGCGTGCATGGCCGGCTTGCCGCGGCCGGGGACACCAGGGCGCCATGGTGCCAGGACTGTCACGGCACCCACGAGATCCGCCCCGCTGACGACCCGACCTCCAGGGTCCACCACGGCAACATCCCCGACGACTGCGGCAAATGCCACCAAAAGGAAAGGCGGGAATACGGCCAGAGCATACACGCCCAACTCCTGGCCAAGGGCGATGACAATGCCCCGGTCTGCACCGACTGTCATTCCGAACATTCCATAATGAAGCCGGACAATCCCGCATCCACCGTCTATGCCTCGCGGATCCCGGAAAACTGCGCCAGATGCCATGAAAACGGTCAGCTCATGAAGCGCTATGGAATCAACGCGCAGCAGATCGCGACCTTCAAGAGCAGTTTTCACGGTGTTGCACTGAAGTTCGGGGTCATGCGAGTGGCAAACTGCACGAGTTGCCACAACGCCCACAAGGTGCTGCCGCCGGAGGACCCTGCATCCACGGTCAACCCGGCGAACCTGCCCAAGACCTGCGGAAAGGCGACATGTCACCCGGGCGCCACGGCAAATTTCGCGCGCGGCAAGCTGCACATTTCGGCCCACGAGGAGTCGGCCGGCAACGTGTACATGGTGGCCACCGCCTTCAAGTGGCTGACCATCCTGGTGATGGCCGGGCTCGTACTGCATATCCTGCTGGACCTCGGAAGGCACCTGATCAACAGGCGCCGCCGGCGCAGGGGGGGCAAGTCCGGGGTGCATGCCGCGATCGACAAACACCCGGAAATCGCGGACCGACTGGAACAGCCTTTCACCCGCCTGGACCTCTTCGTGCGCATCCAGCACGCATGCATGGCGGTATCGGTCATCCTGCTGGCGATCACCGGGATTCCCGTCAAATTCCACGAAACCGCATGGGCCGCCTCGGTCATGAATGCCGTCGGCGGTCTGGAGGTGACTGCTTGGGTGCACAGGCTGGCGGCGACAATCCTGATCGCGGTATCCGGCGCCCATGTCGTCTATATCTCGCTGACCAGGGCGGGGCGCCGCAATTTCCGGGAGATGTTGCCCGCCCTGCGCGATATCAGGGACCTCCTTCACAACATCCTGTATTTCATGGGCTTCAGGGAGCATCGTCCCTTCTTTGGACGGTTTTCATACCTCGAAAAGTTTGATTACTGGGCCGTGTACTGGGGCATCGTGGTCATGGTGGGCTCGGGCCTTGTCCTGTGGTTCGAAACCTTCTTTATGCAGGTCATGCCCAAGGAGATGGTCGACATCGCAAAAGAGATGCACTCGGACGAGGCGATGCTGGCCACGCTCGCCATCGTCATCTGGCACTTCTACAACGCCCATTTCAATCCGGACAAGTT
>JAADHL010000264.1 GCA_013151875.1 Deltaproteobacteria bacterium | reverse complement strand
GGGCCCAGCGCCCGAGGCCGACGAAGATCTGCTGTTGGACATTGATCGCAAGCTGGCCGAGGGTCGGACCGACGATGCCGAGTCCCTCCTCCTCAAGTGCGTCGGCGAGGATTGCAACTCCCGGTGGAACTCGTTGGCGGTAGTCTATGAATCGAGGAACGAACGCGAACGCGCGGTAAAGGTCTATAGACATCTGTTCGACCTGGAAAAGAACGAGGCCGAGAAGCGGCGTATCGCTGACCACCTCAAGGCCTTGGACAGCAGTACGCACTGAGCCCACCCTGCCGATGGAGTGAAAAATGGATGCATCGAACGAAGAGTCGTTCTGGAAGAAGATCTTTCAGAAAAAGGGGTTCAAGCCCACGGGTAGGGCCACTCAGTTCGAGCGAGCGGTTCGCTCTGAAACCGCGCCGAAGAGGCCGGCCCCGGCGTACCGGAAGGCCAGGGAGTCCACCGGGATTTTCATCGCCGAGGCCGTCAAGGACAAGCGTTTCGAGACCGCGGCCTTTACCTTGGTGTCCAAGGGCAAATCGCTGGACGCGGAGCACGTCGGCGACAAGGCCCTCCAGGAGGGCAAGTTCGGGCAGGCCATTCAGATATTCGAAAAGATCGGGAACCACAGGAAGGTGGGGCTGGCGAACGAGATCGCGGCCCGGGACTGCCTGGAAAAGGGCGGTTCCAAGAAACTTGCCGCCGGCCGGATGTACGCGGCCGTCCAATCATACGGCAAACTTCTGGCCGACAAGAACGAGGACCGCGTCCTCACCATGAAGAAGATGGCCCTTATCTGCGACGACCTGGCAGACCTTCTGACCGGTAACAACGATTATTTCGGCGCCGCCGAAACCTACCTGTACGGGGCGCAACTCTATAGGTATCTGACGCCGCTGGCTCACGTACACGAGCATTTTACCGCCGACCCGGATTTCTTTGCGCGCGTCGAGGAGAAGCTGCTGGAGGACGCCGGGCATGCAAAGGACGCGTTCAGACGCCATGTCGAACAGAACAACGTGGATCCCAAAAGTGACATGGGGCGCAAGATTATTGAGAAGTTGAAAAAAATCGAGGAGCTGATCAAGTACGCTTCAAAGTCCGGCTAGCCTTTGAGCCTGTCGTGAACGCTGCAGGCGGCCCTAAGCACCCTTTCACCCATGTCGCGGCCGAAGAAACCCATGGCATTTTCGTAAAACGCCATGCCGAAATGGCTCTTGGGTGGGGCATGCAGGTAGTCCTGGCGGCGGTGCAGATAACCCAGGTAGCCGTCGCACTGAGAGGCCGTGACCGGATGAGAGATTCCGATTTTGCGCGCGTGTGCCTTTGCGGCCAGGCCGATTGTGACCCCCAGGTCGGCGGGAGTGCCCACCATTGCGAAAGAGCCGACCCTGAATCCTTGAACCCTGCCTTGCTTTATCCTGGATGGGATCAGGGAATTGGCCACGAGGCGCAACGGAAGTCCGAGGGGTCCGGACAGCAACTGGTCGTCGAAGTAGGGGCGTGAATCGCGTCGCGGCAGGTCCCAGGTTTCCGACGCGAATGCCAGCGGTCCTGGTGAGTGCTTGGCCAGATGGGCCAGATTGGCCGCGGAGCCGACAATGGGGTCGGCCATCATTCCAAGGTTCCGGTCGGCGTCCAGGTCGGGGTCATCGGGAAACAGGACATCGACCCCGCCAAGAGAACCCTGAATGAACGCGGCGAATGGAAATTCCAGTTCGAGCCCGCGCACGACCTCTCCAGGGAAGTCCGCGGAGAGGGCATGATGGTCCCTCTCTCCCACTATCACCGGGTGGGCGCAATAGCTCACCAAAACCGCGCTGTCGTGTTCGCGCGCCAGACGCAGCACGGTCAACTCCTCGTCTCTGGGGCCGTCGGGGTCTCGCCTGTTCCCGTTCAGACCCGGCAGCACCGAAGATTCGGCTCTGGCCTCGGCCGGCCGAAGATTGTCCACGGCTTCCCTGCCGGCTCGCTCGCCGCAGTCCAACAGGTGGTTGAACAGGCCCTCGCGATAGTTGCCCGCGAATCGCCTGAAAAGAAAGCCCTTGCCCAGCCCCCCGATAGAGGAATGGGAGTGCGTGGCGTGTACCATGACATTGAACCCGGTGTCCGCAAGGCGCTCACTCAACCCAAAATACAGTTCATCGGTGACCATCAGCAGGTCGTGAATCAGCAGCAGCACCCGGACGTCGCCTTCCCTCAGGGCGAAAGCGCGCACGAACACATGATCGCGGATACGTTCGCTCATGCGCTCTCGCCAGTGGCCATAACCCGCAAGGGGCACAGGCTCGTCAGGCGTGAAATCGACCCTTGACCATCCGGCTTCAAGCATTAGAAACACCCGCGGCTTTTTCCGCGGGTACTTTAACTCGGAACCGGGGTATCAGTCGATGGTTGATCTGACAGCTACCCCCCGTAATAGATTGGTGAAACGTATTATCGTACCCGTACCCGCCCCCGTCGGCGACGCCGCTTCTTGGTGGGGTTTCGTGAACGCACATATAATTCAGCCCAGGATCGGTGAGGTGGATGCGTAGGTGTCCGTTTCCGCGCAGTACTGCGGCAAATGCAGAAGGACCTACGGTCCCGAGCAGCCATTCTGCCCCATGGATGGGTCGCCTCTCGGCGAAGTCCCGGCCGGGCTGCCCGAGATATCCAGCGTCCTGCACGACCGATATCTGATACTGGAGTCCATGGGCGCGGGCGGCATGGGCGCGATCTTCAGGGCCCACGACATGCGCTTGCGCCGGGAGGTGGCCCTCAAGGTCCTGAAGCCCGCGCTGGCGGTCAGAGACAAGGCAGTGCAGCGTTTCTTTGTGGAGGCCCGTGCGGCCCGGCGCCTCGATCATCCCAACATTGTGAAACTATTCGATTTTGGGGTGTCGCGCGAGGGCTTTCTGTATCTTTCCATGGAAATGTTGCCCGGGGTGACGCTGGCTCAATTGCTGGGCAGAAAGGGTCGCCTGGCCACCGGAGAGGCGCTTTTGGTCGCACTGGGCGTCAGCGAGGCCCTGATCCACGCCCACCGGCATCGGGTGATCCATCGCGATCTCAAGCCAGAGAACATCTTTCTGGTTGCGTGGGACAGCGAAGGCTTTTTCATCAAGGTGCTTGACTTCGGGATCGCGGCTGTCGCCGACGCGAGCGTGAGGGCGAACCTCCATCGCGGCGAAGTGCTGGGCACTCCGGCGTACATGAGCCCAGAGCAGGTGAGGGGCGATGTCGTGGACGCTCGCAGCGATATATATTCATTGGGGATCGTGCTGTACGAGATGCTGTCCGGCTTTCCGCCGTTTGCAGCGGCGTCCGCCACGGAGGTCATGAAGGCGCAGATCGATGCGTCGCCCGCGCCATTGCCGCCCCTGGCCCTTTCACCCAGCGTTCGAAAGGGTCTGGATCGGCTGGTGTTCACAATGCTGGCCAAGAGGGCCGCCGCCAGGCCCGGGAACTGCGCGGACGTCAGGGCCAGTGTCAGGGCGGTCATGGACAATCTTGCGGTCGACGACGCCGCTGCGGTCGACGCCGAACTGTTCCGCGAGGCCTTGGCCCCGCTAAGGAGCCTCGTGCCCTTCCATGAAAAACAGACAATGGTCGTGGACGTCCCTGACGTCACCTCCGGGGACTTCCATTCACAACCAACGCTTATGCTGGACCTGGAGGGCTCTCATCCCTTTCAGGGGTCGCCCACGCGAATGAGCGGTGAACTGGGCGGCCCCACTCGCGCCGGTGATCGGAATGGACCGGTTCCGTGGATTATCGATAACGGTCGACGAGGCGGCGATGACAATGGTCCTTCCCCACTGGGCGGCAATGGCGAGGGTTTGCTGATTGCTCTGGTGCACGCGGAACTGGATTTCGGTAGCCTGGACAAGGGGCTTATGTCCGCTCGCGCCATGTTCGGTCCGGAGATGGAGGCCTTTCAGGCAAAGACCATGTCCCTTGGGGGTCATGTGTGCTTCGATTCCGGCGACGAGGTGCGTGTTGTGTTCGGTCTGTACGACCACGAGAAATCTCCGTGGTCGTGCGCGATCAAGGCGGGTTTTGACCTCATCGATCGGGTGGAGCGGTTCAGGGAGGCCACCGGTTTGCCCGTGAACGCCCGTGTAGGCGTGGCCACGGACAGGGTGCCTCGGGGCGTCGCCGGCAGCGCGTCGCCCGATGCGGCGTTGCGAGGCTCCAGCGTGGACGTGGCCGTGCGGCTGGCCCGAATGGCCAGGCAGGGCCAGATAGTCATCGACGACGTCACCAGAAACAGGGTCATCCGCAAGGTCGTCTGCCAGGAGATCGGGCGGATACGGGTCCGCGGCCGCGACAGAAAATCGAGGATCTTTGGGCTGGTCAGATAGTTTCCAGCCCACAAACGACGCCACGCTTGGGTAGAATCGAATATCATGTGTCGAGGTCCCGCAAACGATGATCGAGGGATGCGGATCATGGATACCAAGAGGCGCCTGGTTGGGGTGATTCTGGCGTTTGCCTGCGCCGCTGTTCCGTCCGGTTGCGGACAGCAGAGCGGTTCAGGCGGATCGGATGCTTTGGGCGATGCGCGGGACATCCCATTCATCGGCAAGGACGTCAGCAACCCGGGCAGCGACACCTCGTCAGGCAATCATGCGCCCGTACTGGAACGTATCGGGGATCGGGTGGTCGCGGTGGGCCAGACCCTGAAAATCGAAGCCTCGGCAACGGACGCCGACGGGGATGCGTTGACCTTCTCTGTGTATGGGGACGTCCCCCAGGGCGCCAAGTTCGACAAGGGTACTCACGTCTTCACCTGGGTGCCTCTGCAGGCCGACAAGGTCATCTACCTGACGTTT
>JAADHL010000027.1 GCA_013151875.1 Deltaproteobacteria bacterium | reverse complement strand
TCCACATTGACGTAGGCGGCTATCTCGGATTCCAGACGCGCTACATCCGGCCCCTGGATGAACGCGCATTCGTCAAGCACCCCTTCGATTGCACGGTCAAGCTCTTCACGGACAGGGGTGATGTGACGATGCATATCGAAAAAGGGAACACTCATGGGGTGCGTTCTAGCAACGTGACTACCAAGTGTCAAGAAAGGCGCGATTTGTACACGGTTTACGGCGTGGTGAATTCGGATTACCGTGTAGGAGAGCCGGCTGGTTGCAGGGGTTGGATTTGTCCAGATTGTGCTTTTCGCTGCTTGCCTTTCACGTAATCGCATGCGCGTCCGCGGGCGGGACCAAGGTTACCGAACCGTTCATTGCCGACCTCTCTGATTTCAAGCACGCGGGTGTCATGGTAACGTCCGAAGACCCCGACTACGATGCCCAGGCGTCCGCCCTCGCCGCCGCGCTGAAACGGAAACTGAGGGACGGCGGCATGTTCAGGTCCGTGTCGGACCTTGACCTGGAAAACAAGGGCAGCGTGGATCTGGGAATACTGATCATGGTGCGGGACGCCACGAGGGTCAGCGAGGTAGTGCCCCTGGTGTTCGGACCGAGGTCGCAGATGGCGTCTCTTACTTTCAGGGTCAGGCTCATGCGCATGTCCAACCACAGCTATCTGGGCGAGGCGGAGATGGATGGACAGTACTCCGGGGGTGAGGAATTCCCGTCCACCACCAGCGAGGCCGTGCACATGGCCGCCGATCAGGTCGTCAATTACCTGAAAAGCGGCATGCGCTTTGGCAGAGTCGGTTCACCAGGCGGATAGACGGATCGTTTTGTCCAATGTGGACCGGCTTTTCTCATGTTGATCATCGTTTTCAGAGTTAGAGGTTGACCTGACCCATCCGCAAGGTAGGATTACCGCGGACGTTTCTTTGGTCGTCGGGAGGCGGGATGCTCGCTGACAAGAATCTGGGCGTCATCGGCGCCGGCAACATGGGCAAGGCCCTGGTAGCCGGTCTGGTGAAGGCGTGCATTGTCGACCCCGGCAAGGTCCTGGTGTCCGACATTTCTGCCGACAAGCTCGCACGCTTTGAGTCCGCATACGGGGTAAGGACCACTGCGGACAACCGCGCTCTCGTCGAGTCGTCCGACCTCGTGGTGCTGGCCGTCAAACCCCAGGTGATGGGGGCTGTCCTGGCGGATTGCGGCGACGCCTTTCGCAATGATCAGGTCGTTATATCCATTGCCGCGGGCATCACGACCGGATACATCGAGTCGCGTATCCAAGACGGCATTCCGGTGGTCCGCGTCATGCCCAACACCCCTGCGATGGTGGGCGAAGCCATGACCCCCTACTGTCTGGGGCGCCACGGTTTCGCGGAGCAGTCCCTGCTGGCGTCCCAGATATTTTCGGCCGTGGGCGTGACCGTGCAGGTCGAGGAATCTTTTCTGGACGCCATCACCGCCCTTTCGGGTTCGGGGCCGGCCTACCTGTTCTATCTGCTTGAGGGACTCATCGAGGCGGGCAGGGACATGGGCCTGCCCGACCACCTCAGCCGGGCCCTGGTCCGGCAGACCGCCTTCGGGGCGGCCAGGCTGGTGCACCAGACAACCAGCACGCCGGGCGAATTACGCGAACAGGTGACGTCTCCACAGGGCACCACGCATGCCGCCGTCACCTACCTTGAAGAGCATGGTTTTAGTGACATTTTGAGGGCCGCCGTGATAAAGGCACGGGACAGGGCCGTAGAACTGGGGCGTTTGAACGGTGGCGAAAAAAAAGAGCAGTAAGGGTTCGGGTCGGATTCGTGCCGTGACAGCCAGGCGGGGACCCGGTCGAAAGCGCATGATGGGCGCCGAACTGGAGATGTGGCTGTTCGACAGCCACGGCAGGGCACGGAACATGGCCGACGAGGTCATCAAGGGCTTCAACAAGGAGGTCGTTCCCAACCTGTCCCCCGAGGATCGGAATATCCTGGGCGACCTCCATCATGAATTCGATCAGTCTTCGGTGGAGGTCGGTTGCCGGCCGTCGTCATCGCTTGCCATGGTGGGTCGCAGCCTCGTCACCACGCTGACATGCCTGAACGGATACGTTCGGCGTTTCGGTCTGAGGGCCCTGCCCTACGGCGTCCGCCTGGACGGCAAGCCCCTGATCGTGGACAAGCCCAGATACAAGATGCAAAATCGCATTTTCGGCTTCTGGTTCCGCGAGATGCTGCTGCCCTTGGCCGGTTTTCACGCCCACGACGACCTGTCCAGCGATCCGAAAGCGGCCGGTGACCAGTTCCGCGTTGTCAACGCCCTTCGGCCGGTCATCATCGCGTTCAACGCATGCACGCCTATTTTCAATGGTCGCATGACGCGTCACACGAGCGCGCGAACCCATTACTACAAATTGACCTACGAAGAACATGGTCTATCCAGAAACGGTTGCCTGCTGGACCTGGACCAGATCCGCGATATCGGTGACTTCAGAAAGATATCAAACCAGGCATATTGCGACATCATGGCCCGTATAAACGCCAAGGGCATCAAGAACTGGGAGCCATATTTCGACGCCATCAACTCCATCTGGGGAGGCGTACGCGAGGGACGTTTCGGCACGGTCGAAAGCCGCATCTCGGACTCCAATCCCAGGCTGGAACTCCTGATGGCGTCGTTGGCGTTGTACAAGGGCATCGGAAACCATGTCACGGGCAGGAGAAATCGGCACAGGGTAATCACCCACGACGAGAAGTGCTTCTACTCGGTCGGACGCGACCTTGCCGTTCCCGATTTCAAGACCCTGCGGGACCTGGAGTACAAGGCCCTGACCAGCCTCTATCCGAGGGGCGGCTACAACGGAGTCCATCCGGATTGTCTGGCCCTGTGCGCCACGGCCCTGAAGTTCGGAAAAGAGGGTCTGGACTGGAAAGAGAGGCATTTTCTGAAGCCCTACGACCATCTGGTGTTGGGAGATACGGAAACCCTGTCGGTCGATGTCGCCAGAAAGGCCCAGGAAGACAATCTGCTGCGGGACAGGGACCTGACATTCGTTCCGGACGGGGCCAAGCGATTGCGCCTCTATCTTTACAACGATGTGTACCTGCCCAGTCTGCGCTGGGCACAGGAAGAGTTCAACGTGGATCCGGACCTGGTCTCTTGACTGGGTCCTTTGGCTTGTTGCTTCGGGGGTATTGATGAAACTGTCCAAGAAGATCGAGAGCATTGAAAAATCCGACCTGGCCAAGGTCAGGCTTATGTCAAAGGACTATGAAAACCGCGGTATCAAGGTCATACACCTGGAACGCGGCGAACCGGACTTCGACGCTCCTCCGTACGTGGCCGAGGGAATCTACCAGGCGCTCAAGGACGGCTACACCCACTACCCCGTGCTGCAGGGCGAGCCCGCGCTGCGGGAGGCCCTGGCCGAAAAGTGCCGGCAAAAGAACAGCATCCAGTGCGGCCCGGAGCATATCGGAATCACCATCGGTGGCATGCACGGCCTGTACGTGTCCCTGAGGACCGTGCTCAACCCCGGGGAAGAGGTCTTGATCCTGACGCCCTACTGGCTGTCGATCTCCAAATTGGTGGGTCTGGCCGACGGCGTTTGCCGATACATGCCGTTCTATACCGGAATCCTGGACGAAAACTATTCATCCGAACAGTTCGAAAAGGACCTGCGCGACAACATCGGGCCGAAGACGCGGGTCGTCTATATCAACTCGCCCAACAATCCCAGCGGCGCCGTGGTGCCCCACGAACACCTTGAGGCGCTGTGCAAGGTAGCGATCGAGAAGGACTTGGTCATCCTGTCGGACGAGCCTTACGAGGACATCATTTTCGACGGTCTGAAGCATGAGAGCATCGCTTCGTTCCCCGGGATGTTCGAAAGGACCATCACCTGCTTTGCGTTCTCTAAATCCTATGCGATGACCGGGCTCAGACTGGGATACATCGTCGGCCCTCCGGACTTCATTCAACTGGCGTGGAGCCGCCTGATCCTCTACACGACCAACGGGATCCCGACGGCCATACAGATCGGCGCCATCGAGGCGCTGAGGAAGGGCGACGCGGATATCGAAAGGATGCGGGCGGCCTATCAGGAGCGCCGCGACCGGTTCGTCGAGGCCCTTAGGCGCGTGAAGGGTATCAGGACCCCGATGCCCAAGGGCGCGTTCTATGTGTTCGCCGATATTTCGGAACTGAGGGGCGACCGCCCGATCTACGACCTCATCGCCGATTGGCTCGAGGTAGGCGTCGCCGTTGCCCCTGGCAAGGCATTCGGAGCCGAACACGTGGACTGGGTGCGTTTCTCGACCGCGAGCTCCATGGAGGACCTGCTTGGCGCCGCGGCCGCCCTCGAAAAACGATACGGGACGAAATGAACGACAAGTTTGAAGACATCGCCGTCAAAGAGCTTGAAACAATGGTCGCCCTGGCGCGCACCAGCGGCGCCTCCAACGGGCCGATACTGGACCACCTACAGGGGCTGTACGAAGGCCTGGGCTGGCAGGCCCGGCGCCTTCCTTTGAATGACGGCGGCGAACCACGGGCCAACCTGGTGATCAAGAACAGCGATTCGCCGGGCGTCATGTTCGACGTGCATACCGACACCGTGCCTCCGGGCTCGATCGAGCGCTGGACCGAGACCGATCATGAACCCCGCAAACTGACTCGAAAGGGGGACAGGCTTTACGGTCTGGGGAGCAGCGACACCCTGGCCTCCGGCGCCGTTCTGAACACCCTGGCCATGCAGGGCCGGCTCCCAGAGGGGACGGCCATCGTCTACACCGCGGACGAGGAAGTGGGGGCCATAGGAGCGACCCATCTGCTGGCGGACGGAGGGA
>JAADHL010000016.1 GCA_013151875.1 Deltaproteobacteria bacterium | reverse complement strand
CTTCCTACGGCATGGACCTGGAGATGTCCAGCCAGGTCACCGCGCTTCCCGTGAAGGATGTGCCTTGGACAACGGGAAAGAAAACCCAGTTCATACCACGCGGCGAAGTCGCTCCCAATCTCATGGGCATCCCTGAACAGTTCAGACAGGACTCGTTCTGGGTCCCCCTGATTTCGCAGGGCAACACGGTGGGTCGTCTTGTGATTCAGGGTCTTGGGGACAAGAGCCCTGACAGCTCCGCCCAGGAATTCCTGCGCCTAGTGGCCATATACGCGGGCAGCATGGTGGCGAACACCCGCCTGTACGATGCCCTGCAGAAGAGGCTGGAAGAGCTGACCACCCTGTTCGAAGTGGGCAAGGCCCTGTCCAGCACCCTCGAACTGGACAGGGTGTTGCGCATGATAGTGGACGGCATCACCAGCCTTACAGGCGTGCGTTCGTGTTCGATCATGCTGCTGGATCACTCGGGCCAACGGCTGAAGATACGCTCTGCCAGGGGCGTGCCCGAGGAGGTCGTCAAGACCGCGGTAAGGGAGTTGGGCGAGGGCATCTCCGGCAAGGTGGCGCAGACCGGCAAGCCCATCTACCTGAGGGACGTGAAGGAAGCCCGGGGCGTATCCGGCTGTAATTCAAAGAGATACAGGTCTCCGTCCCTCATCTGCGTTCCGCTGAAAAGCCGCGGCAGGATAATCGGGGTGCTGAACGCCAACGACAAGGCCGGTGGGGATTTCACGCCCGAGGACCTGAACCTGGTCACCCTGTTCGCCAACAATGCGGCCGTGGCCATCGACAACGCCGCGATGCACGACCAGTTGTGGAAATCGTCTGTTACCGACGGCCTGACCAAGACCTACGTGCATACCTATTTCGAGCAGCAGCTTCAGAGGAAGGTCGAGGCGGCGATAAGGCAGGAAGGCAAACTGGCCGTGATCATGCTGGACCTGGACCACTTCAAAAAGATTAATGACCAGTACGGCCACCAGGTGGGTGACGACGTCCTGCGCCAGGTCGCGCGCCTGTTGCGCAAGGCCGTGCGCTCCAATGACCTGGTGGCCCGTTACGGGGGCGAGGAGTTCGTCCTTATCCTGACGGACGTTCCGGCCAGGATCGTGCTTGGGGTGGCCGAGCGGCTGCGGGCGGCGGTGGAGAGGTCGACGTTTACCGTGGACCCGGCCAAGGGCGGCAAGATATCCATCACCGCCAGCTTCGGGATCGCCATGCTGCCCAACGACGCCTCGGACGCCAAGAGCCTGGTCAAGGTGACCGACGACTATATGTACAAATCCAAGGAGTCGGGCCGCAATCGCGTCACCTGTTCGGAATCAGTGGCCGCGGAGGCTGAAAAGGAAACCGCCGAGATGAAGAAGACCCAGGGAACAACTACCGTGGGCGCCTGAAATCACTGGATTTTTCTTAGAGCCGCTATGTAGAAACCGTCCATCCCGTCCCGCCACGGCAGGGTCAGTACGGCGCCTTGTGTTGTGTGGAACGGCGGTGATGACGACGAACCTGACGACGCACCGAGGTTGATTTTGACCCGTTCGACGTCGTTCCGTCCCCTCAAAGCCGCGTCGATGATTTCCGGGCCTTCCTGCACCGCGAACGAGCACACTGCGTAGACCAGTCTGCCCCCCGGGGCCAGGAGGTCGAGCGCCGCGTCCAGGATCCCGGTCTGTATCTTGGATGCGGTCCTGAAATCCTTACGGCTCCTAAGGTACCGGACCTCCGGCCTGCGGACCATGGTTCCGATTCCCGTGCATGGTGCATCCACCAGCACCGCGTCGGCCTTTCCTTTGAGCGAATCCGGAAGCCGTCGCGCGTCCTGGACCATGACCTCGGGTGTTCCGAGTCCCATGTCCCGGCACAGCTGCGCGCAATCCTCAAGCTTGACTTGATCTCTGTCCACCGCCAGTACGCTGACGCCGGGTGCGCGTCCCAGGATCTGGGTCGTCTTGACGCCGGTGCCCGCGCACAAATCGATGACCCGCTCGTCCGGTTTCGGGTCCAGAATCTCTACCGCGAGTTGGGATGCCTGGTCCTGGGGGATGAGTAAACGTGGGACCAGATCGGGCGACCTTGATACCCCGGGTGAACCGACCGTGATTCCCAGGGGGGAAAATGTCGTGGCCCTGGCATCGATTCCCGCTGCACCCAGCCTTTCAATCAACTCATCTCTTGTGGCGGCGGCCGGGTTCAACCTGAACGTGGACGAGGAGGCGCCCGCGGTGGCGGCAAACTCGTCCCCGGTGGGTTCACGTCCAATCGCCTCCCGCATCCTTGCCAGAATCAACCCGGGTATGGAATAGAGGTCCGACATGGGCATGCCGGCAAGGACGTCGCCATGGGCGGTTTCCCTTTCGAGGGCCCGGCCGACCGCGTTCACGAACCGCGCGGCGCCTTCCCCGGCCAGGGACCTGGCGGCGTCGACCGAGGCGGATACCCGGGCATGGGATGGGATTCGGGACAGGAATACCGTCTGATAGGCCATGCAAAACAGTGTTTCGCGCACCAGAGGGTCCGTGTCCTGTAGGGGCCGGCGCACCAGACCTGAAACGACCTTCAACAGGGCCATTCTCCTGCGCAGGACCCCCATGACAATCTCATGCAGCAGGGCGGCGTCCTTCAGTCGTTTCGATGGATATCGGTCCAGAAGGCCGTTGAGGACATCGGTCGAGCGTGATCGGCCCGACAGGATTTCTACCAGGGCCATGGGCGCATCTGTGCGAGGATTTGGGCCGCGGCTGGTCAAGCCTGGTCCCCCCTGGCCTTGAGGGCCTTCGACACATAGGGCATGCACAGCAGTCCGATTACGACCCGCATCAGCAGCACTGCCACGATGGTGGCCGTGGAGTAGGCGTCGATGGCGGCCACGGGATCGATTCCAGGCGGCGCGTAGGACACAAAGAATTGGCGCATCACGACCTGAGTGGATCCCAGTCCGGACACCGATATGGGGAGGATGACGATGAGCCCCAGGATGGGCTGGTAGACCAGGAGCTCGGAAAACGGGATGTCGAACCTGAATGCGTGCATGAAGAACCACGCCATCACCGCGTACAGGGAAACAAAGCCCACCCTCAGCAGGTTCATCAGCAGATAGTCCTTGAAGTCGAGCATCCTGAAGGCGGACATGATCTCGTGCTGCGCGAATCGGCCCAGGAAAGTCGCTTTCAGTCTGGACAGGAGGCACAGAGTCGGCCCGCCCATCAACCCCCCGATCGCCATTATGACCACGGCCAGCATGGCAGTGTCGTTTTCAAATGGAACGGCCCCGGCCGCCAGACCGACGAGAACCAGGATTGACAGGGCGGACAGGTCGATGAAGTTCAGGAGGATGAAGGGGCTCCCAGCAGCGGCCATACCGCGATCGGACCGGCGGGACACCAGGGCCGCCATCATCGCCAGGGCCAGGTTGTAGTTGAGCACGTTCATCAGGTACGAAGCGCCCTTGATGCGGACGAATTCACCGAAACGTACCCTGAAACCCGCCTTGCGCAGCAGCATGGTGACGGTCCCCGAGTCCACCAGATAGACGGCCATGTTGACGATCAGCAGGGATCCCAGAAACAGCCCTTGATCGGCCATGAGGTAGGCCTTCCAGGCGGCTTCGAGGTTCGTGGTGAACGCCAGATACACCAGCAGGGCGATGGTGCCGGCCCATGCAACGACCGCTCTTATCCAGCCTCGGCGGGCCTTGTTGTCTACAATCGGATCGGACACGCGCGGATTGTATCCCAAGTATTGATTTTGGGTGTAGTAACATGAGCCGCATGGCGAATCGGATAAAGATCGACCCGGAAATCGAGGCGCTGATGGGTCCCAGGCTCGTCGGCCCGGACGCGGATTTCGGCTTTTCCTGCTCGACGGTGGCCCGCGGAAGTGAGATCGAAATCACCTATGACAAGGCTGGCCTTTCCTTCGTGATCTGGATCCGGCCCAGAACGGATCGATCCGGATCGGATGCCTCGGACTTTTACCTGCAAACCCGGATGTTCGATATTGGATACCGCGGCGACCCGCCCGATTCGTCCGCCTTTGATCTCATGGATGCCGTCGCGGCGAGGGTCCGGGAAAACGAGAGCGTCTGGGATGGTCGGCTGCATGGGGCTCGGGCGAAAGGCGCCGACTCCGACCCGCTGGTTTCCGGTGGAAGGCTGGAAATCAGGGTGACCCGCAAATGCAACGAGAAATGTCCTTTCTGCAACACCGACCAGAGCGCCGTCAACGTGATTACCGAGCCGGATGAGATCGACAGGACCTTGAAGAGGGCCGCGGAACTGGGCGCCTGGAAGGTTGTATTTACCGGTGGAGAGCCGACGCTGGCCGATGGCCTGCCTTCGTGGGTCGCCATGGCGAAGGGCCTTGGTCTGAGGGTGTGGCTGCAGACCAACGGCGTCATCCCGGGCGAGCGTGGATATTGGGACCGGTTCCAGGACGCGGAAGGGCGCCCGGTCCTGCCCGACGCGGTGTTGGTTTCCTTCCACACGCGGTTCGCTGACAGGGTGGGACGGATCACGGGCGTGGCCGGCACCCTGGAAAACAAGATACGGTCCGTGCGTTCGGCCCTCGAACTTGGGCTCGAAGTGGGCATCAGCTATGTCGTGACCACCATGAATCTGGACGAGACGGACGCTTTTCCCGCCTTCGTGGCCGATACGTTCGGCGCCGGCGTGGAGTTGTGTTTTTCCCTGATGGCGCCGGCCGGGAAGGCCCTCGACAACCTTGATTTGATTCCCGCGGTCAGCGATGTCGCCCCGCATCCGCATATTGCCCGTGCTCTCGATGAATCCAGGAGGATGGGTATCACCGCCCTGGTGCTGGAGGTCTGTGGTTTTCCCATGTGCGTGCTGCCTGACCATATAAAGCAGTTCGATGCATGGCGACCCGGCCGTGATGCGGTGAAAATGCCGCCGGATCGGGTGAAATGGGACTTCTGCGAACGGTGCGCCCTTGATTCGCAATGCATTGGGATGTGGCGTGAATATGTGCGTATTCACGGCTCTGAAGGTTTCGGGCCGGTTCCTTCGGATCGGATCGATTCCTGAATCGCGTGGGCGTCGGCCAGCACCAGCGCCATCATCGCCTCTGCGACCGGAACCAGGCGGGGGCAGATGCACGGGTCGTGACGCCCTTTGACCTCAATGGTCTTTTCGTTTCCGGACGTGTCGATTGTCATTTGTGGGATTGATATCGAGCTTGTCGGCTTGACCGCCAGACGCACGACTATCGGCATGCCGTTGGAAATCCCGCCGAGAATGCCCCCGGCATGGTTGGAACTGAAGCCGTCGGCCGTGA
>JAADHL010000302.1 GCA_013151875.1 Deltaproteobacteria bacterium | reverse complement strand
GTTCTGATCACCACGGACTCGATCCTGTTCGCCATCCACAACTCATACGACCTGATGCTGAAAACGGTCGAGCAATCGGGCCTGATCCCCGCGCTGGACTCGATGCTCGCCGCGGCGCACACTGCCCTGGGCAAAATGGACCCGGCAACCGGAATCCTGGGGGACGCGATCAGGGACACGGACCTCTACTACACGGTGGCGCGCTCGCTGCTTTCCGGCGCCCCGGTAGAGCCCCTGTTCGATGACAACGTCAAGACCCGCGACGAACTGCTTCAGATGATCACCGACCTCAAGCCCCGCCAGATCGAGCTCTTTGGAAGGGCCTATCCCTGCAAAGGGCCCGGGTGCCTGTACGATTTCTCGCAGTTCAAGCCGCGGGGCCACTACACCGAAACGGAAGAATTGCAACGATATTTCAGGGCCATGATCTGGCTGGGCCGCACCGAGATCGCTCTTACCCGCCATCATCGCGAGTTCATCGTGAGCTGGCTGCTGCTGAATATAATGCAGAATGCCGCGAAAATGGGTCAGTGGAAGGCCTTCGACAAGACAATCCAGGTCTTCGTGGGTAAGTCCGACAACCTGACCATGGATGGTTTCGCGCAATTCATGGAAGATCAGGGGGCTGATCTTGCGAAAGTGATTGACCCTGCCGCTGCCGAGGATCTGATGAGGGCTCTGGAGGAGGGCGGTTACGCCGACCAGAAGATCATGAGCCAGATCATGGCGACCGACCCGTTCTCGTCGACGCCGACGGCCCTGCCGCCGATTTTCCTGTTTCTGGGCCAGCGTTTCGTGATCGACAGCTACGTGTTCCACAACGTGACCTACGACCGCATCGTCTATCAGGGAAAAAAGATCCAAAGGCTCATGCCCAACCCGCTGGACGCCATGTTCGTGCTGGGATTCCAGGAGGCCCTGCCGATTCTGAGGCCGGAACTGGAAAAATACTTCTATGCCGGCAACCTGTTCGTGCTGCGTTTCCTGGTGGACAGCTATGACGATTCCTTCTGGTCCGAAAGCATGTACAACGTGTGGCTGGACGCCATCCGCGCCCTGTCCGCGGACACCACGGGCGCCGAATACCCCGAATCCGTCCGCAGCCGTCAATACGCCCTGAAATCAATGCACGCCGGCCTTGCCTCGTGGGCCGAACTGCGTCACGACACGATCCTTTATGTAAAGCAGTCCTACACCGGCGTGGGATGCGACTACCCGGACGGTTATGTCGAGCCCTACCCTGCCTTTTTCGACAGGATCGCGGATTTCGCCGAGGTTTCAAAGGACCTGTTCATGAGTCTGAACATGCCCGAACTGGGTTACATGAAGGATTCGGTCGGCGACTACTTCGATAAGCTGAATTACGCGGCATCGATGCTGGGCGCAATCGCGCAGGTCGAAATCGAGGGCAAGCCCAGGACGTCCGAACAGACCGCGTTCATCAAGTCCCTGGTTCAGTTCGAGGGGATCTGCGGTGGCCCGACCTTCACGGGCTGGTACTCGGACCTCTTTTTCCAGGCCACCGACACCACCTTCGAATTCAAGCCCACCATCGCCGACGTCCATACGGACCCCAACACCGGCTATGTGCTGCACGTGGGGACCGGACGGGCGAACCTGCTGGTCATGATAGCCGACACATCGTGTGGCCTGAAGGCCTATGCCGGCCCAGCCTCTTCCTATTACGAGGTCAAGGAGCCCGATTTCAATAGGCTGACGGATGAGGACTGGAAGACGACAATCGAGACGGACCAGCGCCCGCCCAGGCCCGACTGGGTGGATGGGTTCGTTGTCAAGTGATGAGCAACCGTAAAAGCATTCCAGGGACACGGATCGAGGGTTGAGGGTCGAATCGTCGTTGGTTCGAAAGGGACGCTGCTCACAGCAGTTTTTTCGGCCCAGCGTCCGGGGCGCCCGGGGCCACGAGGCCAGCCGTGTTTCCCGTTCCCGCAACCACCTCGCCGCCACGCGCCGGCGCAACCCTGATGTCCGTTCCATAGCGCAGATAGGCCGGAGTCGGATCCAGTTCGCTGTCGTTGTCCGTGGACTCGCCGAACCCAACCTGGTTTTCATTGATCGAATACGGGGGAAGCTTGTTGCGGGATGCGCGCACCCGGTCAAGCCCTGCCTGATCCGAAAGGATCGGGCGGGAAGCGTAATTGGGCATGCCCTGGGCGTCCGATGGGATCACCCGGGAAAGCGCGTCGTCCATCTCGATGGCGCCCATGGGCTCGATCACCTCGATGTCGCCCATGCCGGACGCAACGATCGTCACCTTGATCCGGCCGTCCAGACGGTCGTCGAAGGCCAGACCGAACGACACGTCCCCATCCACCGCCAGGCACTCCTTGATGCGGGTCATCACCACTTCGTTCTCCTCGGTGGTGCCGTCGGGACCCTGGAGCACATTGACCAGTATGTTGCGAGCGCCTTCAATGGGCGTGTCTTCCAACAGGGGGTTGTACAAGGCCGATTCCACCGCGGCCTCGGCCCGGTCGTCGCCTTCGCCGGTCCCTGAACCCATGATGCACATGCCGCAGTTCTTTAGCACGGCCTTGACGTCCTCGAAATCTCGGTTGATATAGCCCGGCCTGGATATCAGTTCGACCAACCCGGTCATCGACTCGCACAGGAACTGGTCCACAAGCTGGAACGCCTTCAACGTGGGGATGTTCTTCGGGGCGATCTTTTTCAACTTGTCGTTCGGGATGACGGTGTAGGCGTCCACCACCTTTTTCAGGTCCTCCAGACCGACCAGGGCCCTGTCGCCCTTGGTGTTTCCCTCCCAGGAAAAAGGCAGGGTCACTATGGCAACGGTCAGGATCCCATTCTCACGGGCCACTTCCGCCACGACCGGGGTCGCGCCGGTGCCGGTCCCGCCCCCAAGCCCAGTAGCCAGGACGACCATGTCGGCGCCCTTGATGATTTCCTGGATGCGTTCGCGCTCCTGAATCGCGGCCTCGCGTCCCTTCGCCGGATCACCCCCGGCGCCGCGTCCACGGGTGGGCCCGTTCAGCTCCAGGCACGTCTCGGCGACGCACTGGTTCAGGTGCTGAAAATCCGTGTTCATGGCGATGTATTCCACACCGTCCACCTCAGAGGCGATCATCGTGTTGACGGCGTTTACTCCGCCGCTGCCCACACCCACGATCTTGATCACCGCTCCCTGGTCCCCGTTATTGTCGACAACGACCTCGAACATGATTGATTCCTCCTCTTCAAACCAACGACACAACCCTATTGAAAACCCCTCGACCCAAAGGTCAGAAGAGGAATCCAGCAACTTTTCTGATCCATCCGGCCACACCGCTTTTGGACTTCACGTTGCGGACCGGCTGCATGGGCCACGGAATCTCGTGATGGTGATGCAACGCCGCGTATACGGCCAGGCCGTACGGCGTCGACAGCGCCGGGTTTCCCATTATCGACGTGAGGCCCCTGACATCGCGTGGTACGCCGACGCGTACCGGCATGTTGAGGATCTCGTCCCCGAGTTCGGCCAGGCCCGGCATCCTGGCGGCCCCCCCGGTAAGGACCAGACCTCCGGCCAGCAGGTCGTCGAATCCCGTTTTCTGGATCTCGCGCCTGACCAGCCCGAATATCTCGATGGTCCTCGGCTCGATGATTTCGGTCAGCACATGGCGCGACAGTTCCTTGTCCGGCCGTCCCCCGACGTCGGGCACATCGATTGTCTCGCCGTCGGCCAAAAGTCGCCCGCAGGCCACGCCGTGTTTGACCTTGAGGTCCTCCGCGCATGCGATTGGTGTGCGCAGGCCCGTAGCGATATCCTGGGTGATGAGGTTTCCGCCCGCGCCTATGACGCTGGTATGCAGCAGGCTGCCGTTGACCCATACGGTCAGGTCGCCGCTCCCACCGCCCAGGTCCAGGACAACCACTCCCAGTTCCCTTTCGTTGTCCTCCAGGACCGCCAGGGCCGACGCCAGAGGATTGGCCACGAATTCCACGATCCGAAGTCCGGACCGTTCGGCGCACTTGGTGATGTTGTCCAGGGCGGTCCTTGCCGCGGTAATCAGGTGCGTTTCGACCTCGACGCGCACGCCCGACATACCCACCGGGTCCTTGATGCCGTCGTGCTCGTCCACGACATACTGAGAAGGAAGGACGTTCATGAGTTCCCGGTCGAGCGGCATGGACAGGACAGCGGCCGCGTCCAGCACCCTCCTGACGTCGGCCTTGTGGATTTCGTTGTGCTTTGTCGTGATCATGCCGTGATTGTTGACGCCCACGATATGCGCCCCTCCCACGCCGGCAATCACCTCCGAGATCATGCAACCGGACATCTGCTCCGCATCGTGCTTGGCCTTGCGTATGGCCTCGACCGTCTTTCCGATGCTTATGACCATGCCCTTGCGCAGGCCCTCGCTTTCGGCCGTGCCCACGCCCAGAACCGACAGTCCGGCTTCCCCGACCTCGGTCACCAGGACCGTCACCTTGGTGGTGCCCAGATCCAGGGTTGCGATGACCTCGTTTTTCCTATTCATGGTCGTCCTCCAAACCTTTGAACACGATCTCCTTTCCCCGCCCGTCGGACAGCGACGCCAATCCGGCTGACGGGCCTGTCTTAAGGGTCACTGCGTTGGGCCTGCGCGTGTTGTCCAGCAGGACCCGACTGATTGCGATGGACTTGCCCCTGGCCCAGTCAAGGGCCTCCACCAGCCTTTCATACTTGGCGTGGAAAGGCGCCCAACCAAAGCGGGCCACGGGCCCCTCGTCCGTGCCTGTCATCGAAAACCCCAGGTCACGGTCGTATTCAATCACCAGTCCCTGGTCCTTCCAGGGCCTTTTCCCGCCGGCCGCGCAGCGGATCAGG
>JAADHL010000022.1 GCA_013151875.1 Deltaproteobacteria bacterium | reverse complement strand
AGGAATTCAGGTGTCAGCCCTGTCCGTCGGCGCCTGAACGCACCCGGACGCGGGACACGGCCATGGCCAGCAGGGCCAGGAACCCCAGCAACACTACTGCAAAGCCCGACGCACCGGAAGAAACTGATTCGATGGAACAACCGCCGCCCGAGGATGCGGCTGCGTCGGCATCGTCAATCGACTTGCACTTCCCATAAAACAGCACGTAGCCCGAGGGGCACTGTGGTCCAATCGCGTCAGGGCCGACGCCCGAATCCGTTGCTGAAAATCCGTTTGCGTCGCCGGTGGGAATCGCCTGGTCGGAGCATCGTCCCTGGGCATCACAGGTCAAGCCCGTCCCGCAGACTCCGCACTCGCCCCCGCAACCATCCGAACCGCACTCCCTGCCGCCGCAATCAGGAGTGCAATTTGATGGGTCGTAACAGGTGCCGGACGCGTTGCACTTTTTCTGGGGCGTGCATACCCCGCAGACGCCGTCGCAACCATCGTCGCCGCACTCCTTGCCCGCGCAATCCGGAACACAGACCTGGCTCTTTGCGCAAGCACCGCTTTTGCACATGAATCCATCGCCGCATGTCCCGCAGGTCCCGCCGCAACCATCCGTACCGCACTCCTTTCCAGAGCAGTCCGGAGTGCATGTCACGCAGACTCCGTATTGACATTCCTGCCCCGCGGAGCAGGTTCCGCAGATTCCCCCGCAACCGTCGTCCCCACAATCCTTGCCCGCGCAATCGGGAGTGCATGAACCACCCACGCAGGTCCCCGACTGGCAGTTTTGTCCCGACAGGCATGTCCCGCAGGTCCCACCGCAACCATCGGGCCCACATTCCCTGCCCAGACAATCCGGAGTACACGAACCGCCCGAACAGGTGCCCGCCAGGCACGTCTGGCCGGCGGGGCATGTCCCACACGAACCCCCGCAACCGTCGTCCCCGCAATCCTTCAGGAAGCAACTGGGTATGCATGCCCAGCACGTTCCAAAATCACAGGACTCTCCCGGTCCGCACGTACCGCAGGAACCACCACAGCCGTCGTCACCGCAGTCGTTGAACTGGCAATCCGGCACACAGGTACCGGCACAGCAATCCTTGTAGTCCGGGCAACAATCACCGTAATCGAGGCACGATTCGTCGCAATAACAGGAGCCCGAGCCCTGATCACCGCACCATCCCTGGCAGGTCTGATTGGGATCGGCCCCACAGACGCCTCGCGGCAGGGCACACTGGCCCTCGGAGCACTCCTGTCCGTCTGCGCAGGCCCCGCAGGTCCCACCGCAGCCGTCGTCACCGCACGCCTTTCCAGCGCAATCGGGAACGCAATCAGAGACACACTTTCCGGCGACGCACGAGTTTCCGGGCGCGCAGTCGCCGCACGAATTGCCGCACTCGTCCGAACCGCACTCCTTGCCCACGCAGGTGCAGATCGCGCACTGGCCCGTTGTGTCGCAGTAGTAATTGGCGTCACAGTTACCGCAGGTCCCCCCGCATCCATCATCGCCGCACTGCTTTCCGTCGCACGAACAGGCATCGCAGATACCGGCTGCGTTACATGTGTATCCAGCCGGGCAATCGCCGCAGGTCCCGTCGCACCCATCGGACCCGCACTGCTTGCCCCCGCAATCCGGCACGCAAGCCCCGCCCCCGCATTCCAGCGGGTGGGTACCGCTGGGTTCGGCGCCGTTGCCGCCGCAATTGTAGAAATCAACCGAGGCATCCCAGCCGCAGGTATCCCCAGGCGACACGTTCACGGAGCAGTCCAGGGTTCGCACGCACCCGCATTCGCACCACCTGAGGCTTTGTCCGTCGCAACAACCTTCGAAAGAGAGGGCCCCGCAAGGCTCGCATTCATCAGGACAGTTCCAGGGCGCCCCACAGGCCGGATCCGCGGCCGTGGTTTCGCCGCAGTCATAGAACCCCGCGGTGCCATCCCATCCACAGTGATTGTTCGGGGACGCGTTCTGGGTGCAGTCGAGCCCGCACAGGGTATTGTTTTCGCACCAGTGAAGCCATCCATCCGAAGAGCAGCAGCCCTCGAACACCAGGTCCCCACAGTCGGATCCGAGGACGACGCCGGAGGCCGCGCATTGAGCCATGGCGTGGCCCGACGCCAGGAAAACAGCGGCCATGGCCAAAGCAATGGATGTGAATCGATGCATGTCTTCCTCCCGCGCCTGCAAACGAGATATATTAAGGCATTGACGAGGAATTGTCAGTCAGGGCCAGCCGGGCCATTTTACCCACCAGCTCATGAACGCCTTCACCCGTCAGGGCCGATATGGAACAGAAGTCGGCGCCCCGAACCAGCGCCTCCTTCTCGAGGGCCCGGCAGGCGTCGTCACAGTCAGGCATGTCCGTCTTGTTCGCCACGATGACCCGTGTCCTGGTCGCCAGTTCACCGCCGTGGGCGGCCAACTCCTTGTCTACCGTGGCCAGGGCTGAAACCGGGTCCGCTTCGACCGACACGTCCACGATGTGCACCAGGGCGCGGGCCCTTTCGCAGTGTCTCAGAAATCGCAGTCCGAGCCCGGTCCCGTCAGCGGCGCCCTCGATGAGTCCGGGCATGTCCCCCACCACGAATGTCCGCCCCGGCCCTACCTCGACCACGCCCAGGTTGGGGGCCAGGGTGGTAAACGGATAATCGGCCACTTTTGCCCTGCACCGGGAAATCCTGTTGATCAGCGTTGACTTACCGGCGTTCGGAAGGCCCACCAGGCCGATATCGGCGACCAGTTTCAGTTCCAGCCGTACCTCAACCTCCTCGCCTTCCTTGCCCTTGGTGGCGAACTCCGGCGCCTGTCTCCATGGCTGGGTAAAGCGGGCATTTCCCGCCCCCCTCTTTCCGCCGCGCGCGATCACGGCTTCCATGCCCGGTTCCAGGAGGTCCGCGATGACTCCACCGTTCATGTCGTGGACCACGGTCCCCACCGGCACCCTCAACACCAACGCCTTGGCGCCTCTGCCGGTCTTTCTGTTGCTGCCCCCAGGGGCGCCGTTCTTTGCCTTGTAACTGCGGCGGTAACGATAATCCAGAAGGGTCTTCAAGCCCGGATCAGCCCGAAACACCACGTCGCCTCCATCGCCCCCGTCCCCGCCGTCCGGTCCGCCGCGCGGCACGTACTTTTCGCGCCTGAACGAAACGATGCCGTTTCCGCCGTTGCCGGAACGCACCGTGATCACGGCCTCATCGACGAATTTCATGACGTATTTCCCTTCCGGGAACGAATCAGCTTACATTGAAACCGGGGAAGGTTTTCAGTTGGCGGCGGCGCCGTCCGCCTCGGCGGACACCACGTCCACGTACCGGCGGCCCCTGCGCTGGTTGAAGGCAACCGCGCCCTCAGCGGTCGCGAACAGGGTGTAGTCGCGCCCCATCCCCACATTCACGCCGGGATGAAAGTGAGTCCCGAGCTGACGCACGATGATGTTTCCGGGAATGACCTTTTGCCCCCCGAAGATCTTGACGCCGCGCCTCTGTCCCTGGCTGTCGCGGCCGTTTCTGCCGCTCTGTCCTTTTTTACGTCCCATTGTTCACTCCACCGTGATCCCCTGGATCAGCACACGGGTGAATGCCTGTCTGTGACCCGTCTTGCGCCGGTATTTCGTGCGCCGCCGAAACTTGTAGACCAGCACCTTGGGAGCCCGACCCACGTGGACGACCTTGCCGGTCACGTGCGCGCCCTCGACGGTAGGCGCGCCCAGCTTTGTCTCGTCCTCGGTTCCGATCAGCAGCACGTCATCGAACCGGATCTCCGAACCGACCTCGGTCGGGAGTTTCTCCACCTCGATCGTGTCCCCCTCGGCTACACGGTACTGCTTTCCACCGGTTTTGATGACTGCGTACATTCGACTTCCTCCGCCGTCCAAAGGACAGGAGCGGAATTATAGGTGTATGTGGCTGGATGTCAAATGAATATCGCCTCGCGACTGGACGACGCCCAAGATGCGGGCTACGGTCCCTGCATGAACGGTGAACCATCAAGGACGCTTTTCGTGCTTGTCGCGTGCGCCTTCTACATGATGATTCTGGCCCTGTCGTTGGGCGCGGCAATGCTCTGGCCGGAGGCCGCGGGATACCAGTGGGTCGGGTCTTCATCATGGTCTTCCACCTCGTGGGCTTCTTCTTTGTGGGCTTCCTCTTTGTATTGGGGCCTTGGTTCCGGGGTCTTCATCGCTGCGGGGTCCGCCCTGTTCGCGACCAGGTCCCACGCTGGACGCCGATTGGCGCGAATGCTGGGCGACGCCCTTGCCGGAACGCCATGGTGGGGCGTGCTATCCCTGGCGATCTCTGCCGGACTGGCCGAAGAGGCCCTGTTTCGTGGTACGCTTTGGGGCCTGACCCGAGCGGTCGGGGGCGAGTGGGCCGCCCTGACAGCGACGTCCCTGGTATTCGGCGCGGCCCATGGGTTCTTTCGCGGCAGGTTCCTTGCGTGGAGCGTCTTCGCACTGATCGCGGGGTTCATGCTTGGTGGACTCAGAATGGTTTCCGGAGGCATGCTTGCGCCGGTGGTCGCGCACGTGATCGTGGACGCAATCAACATCCCGGTCGTAATGCGCCTGACCCGGGGGGAACGACCTTGAGCCGTGGTGGCATCTACGCCATGTGGACCATGGTGGACGTCAGGCTTCTCGTGTCTTTGGCCCTGCTGTGCGTCGGCATCACACTGCTGCTCCTGGGGCTGCTGGTGCGCCGGCGGGTCTGTCACGAATACGTGACCCTGTTCGTGGCCATCTCGGCAATACTTTTCGGAGTCGGGTTCTGGCTGCTGCAGACCGTCTTCGACTATCCGATACTGCTGGAAAGGGATTTCTTCCTTCTCAGGTAGGGCAGGACGACAAGGG
>JAADHL010000312.1:4851-6795 GCA_013151875.1 Deltaproteobacteria bacterium | reverse complement strand
CCGGCAGGTGGATTCGTCGCCATCCACGTTCAGCCCCTGGCCCGGGTTGCCCGACACGCCGAACGACAGGGTCGCGGACTTGCTGACCGGGTCCGAGAACAGGGACTTGCCATGGCACTCCCCCTCCGCGCATTCATCCTCGACGGTACACGGATTGCCGTCGTCGCAGGGTCCGGAAAACGGCTCGTACCAGCAACCGTCAACGGGATCGCAGTGGTTGTACGTGCACAGGTTTTCGTCGTCGCACACGATGTCGGTGCCCTGACACGCGCCGTTCGCGCACTTGTCGCCCACCGTGCACACGGACCCATCGTCACAATCGCCCGGCGTCGGTGTGTACACGCAACCCCAGGCCGGGTTGCAGGCGTCCAGGGTGCAGACGTTGGCGTCGTCGCAGTCAGTGGGCTCGCCTATGCAGTCTCCGCCCAGACATTCTTCATTTTCGGTGCAGGGGTCGCCGTCGTCGCAGGCCCCGATGCTGGGCTCGTGGATGCAGACGCCGTCAGACTTGCACAGATCCTTGGTGCATGGGTCGTCATCGGCGCAATCCTTTGGTCCTCCGGCGCAAATGCCTTCCTGGCAATGATCGCCCGTGGTGCACGGATCCCCGTCGTCGCAAAGACCCGGCAGGGGCGTGTGCGCGCACCCGGAGGCAGGCAGGCAATCGTCGGTGGTGCATGTGTTGTGGTCGTCGCAGTCCACGGCAACGCCGACGCAGGTGCCGCTGGCGCAGTCGTCGCCCGTGGTGCAGGCGTTGTGGTCGTCACATGCCCCGGACGTGGCCTGGTGGTGACAGCCGAAAGCATCGCACGTGTCTATCGTGCACAGGTTGCCGTCCTCGCAGTCCTTTGGGGCGCCCTGGCAAACACCATCGGCGCATGCGTCGTCAACCGTGCAGGGATCGCCGTCGTCGCACCCTATGGTGTTGGGAGTGAACACGCACCCCAAGGCCGGGTCGCATGTGTCGTCCGTGCAATCGTTGCCGTCGTCGCACGTTGCCGCATAGCCAACGCACTCGTGATTTCCGTCGCAGTGGTCGTTGACCGTGCAGGCGTCGCCGTCGTCGCAATTCCCGAAGTGGACCAGATGCATGCATCCGAAATCCTGGCTGCACGAATCGTTGGTGCACGGATCCCCGTCGTCGCAGTCGATGGGCGCGCCCTCGCACACGCCGTCGTTGCAGACGTCTTCCGACGTGCAGGCGTCGCCGTCGTCGCATGGGTCGGAATTGAACGGAAACAGGCACCCAAGGACCGGGTCGCACGTGTCGTCGGTGCAGGGATTGGCGTCCTGGCATGGCAGGGTCTTGCCCTTGCATACCCCTTTTTCGCAATGGTCCTGGTATGTGCAGGCGTCGCCGTCGTCGCACACGCTGTCGTATGGAGCGTGCACGCAACCAACGCCCGCCTGGCACTGATCCAGGGTGCACGCGTTCTGGTCATCGCAGTCCGTGGGCGCCCCGGACAGGCATTCGCCCTCGGGTCCGCAGGCATCGCCTGCGGTGCATGGCTCGCCGTCGTCGCATGGCAGGCCGGCATGGGGCGTGAAGGCCCCGGTATCCACGTCGGGGACGCAGAACAGGCAGGGTTGGTCAGGGTCCGGTTGCAGGGTGAACCAGCACTGACCGTTCACCAGGCAGAAATCAGCGAGAAGCGTGGTGACGCACTCACCGGATTCGTCCCTATGCGTCTCGGTGCAATCGAGGCCGTCGTCCGGACAGGGGGTGCAGAATGGGTCGTCGCAGACATCGCCCAGATCATCCGTTTCCAGGTCATTCTTTTCCGCGTCTGCGTCCGGATGGACGTTGTCGGTCACTGTGACCTCTTCGATACCAGGGTCCTTTTCGTCGGGACCGGGAACATCCGGAATCGCGCGGTCCTGATCACCGAAGCCGTCCGCGCCGTCACCAGCGTCCCACAGGCCTGAATCGTCGCCTGTTCCGAC
>JAADHL010000312.1:0-4840 GCA_013151875.1 Deltaproteobacteria bacterium | reverse complement strand
CCTCCGCATCCCAGGCTCAAGATCACGGCCAAATTCAAGATCACGGCCGGCACCATGGGAAAACCTTTCATGTCCACCCCTATTCCGACTGTCTCATTCGGTCCACTTTAATCACGCCCTTGACCCTGCCCAGTGAACGGATGATGGAATCGAGCCTGGACTGGTCCTCGACCTGCAGCACCATGCGCACTTCCACCAGGTGGTCCCCCAGGGGCTTGGTCATTATGGAGGCGATATTAGCCTTTCGATCCCCGATCTCCCTGGTCACCCGCGCGAGCACCCCTGGCTCGTCGAGGCACCTGCAGAACACCGGCACGTCGAAGAGTCCCTCCATTCCCTTGGTCCAGTGCGCGCCAAGCAGCCGCGCCTCGTCAGTGCCCCTCAGCGACGGGCATTTACGCGAATGAATGGTGACGCCGCGGCCCCTGGTTACGAAGGCCACTATCTCGTCGCCGGGTATGGGGTTGCAGCATCTGGCGAGGTGAAGAAGCATGTCCTCCACGCCATCCACGGCAATTCCCTTGGGCCGCCTCTTGAAGAACTCGCGCAGCCTGCTGGGCTCCCTCTGGACCACCGGTTCCTCCGCCTTTTCTTCCGGCAGAAGAAAGGCGATGATGTCCTCGTGCTTGACCTTGGACAGGCCCACGTCCCTGTAGATCTCTTCAGGCGAGGACAGGCGGAACCTTTCCAGAATCCGCTTTTGATCGTCCCCTCCGTTGAACACTTTCTTGATGTTCAGTCCCTTGCGCTTGAACTCCTTGTCCAGGATCTGGCGGCCAATCTCCATCGCATGGGCGCGCTCTTCCGCGTGAAAGAAGTTCCGAATCTTGTTCTGGGCGCGGGCGGTGACGACGAAGGACAGCCAGTCCCTCTTGGGACGGCCGTGTTTCGAGGTGATGATCTCGATCATGTCTCCGGATCGCAGCCGCGTGGACAGCGGGACCAGGCGCTGATTCACCCTCGCGCCGGTGCAGGTATGCCCGACTTCGGTGTGGATCTCGTAGGCGAAGTCCAACGGAGTCGCGCCCTTGGGCAGCACGCGCAACTCGCCCTTGGGGGTGAATACGAAAATCTCGTCCGTGAACAGGCTTTCATGCACCGTTTCGATGAACTGGTGCGGGTTGCTGACCTCCTGCGCCCACCCAATGAGCTGCTTGAGCCAGTTGAACTTCTCCTGGTCCTTCAGCAGGACGCCCCCACCCTCCTTGTATTTCCAATGCGCGGCGATTCCGGATTCGGCCACGCGATGCATCTCCCAGGTCCTTATCTGGACCTCCATGGGCTCGCCGCTCCCTGAAAACACGGTTGTGTGGAGAGATCGGTAGCCGTTCGGCTTGGGCACGTTGATGAAGTCCTTGAATCGCGCCGGTATGGGGGTCCATCTGTCGTGGATCAGGCCCAGCACCTGCCAGCAGTCCACGACTTCCTGGACAATCACCCTGAAGGCCACGAAATCGTAGACGTGATCCAGGTCGATCTCTTGTACCTGCATTTTCCTGAAGATCCCCAGCAGGTTCTTGGGCCGACCGGTCACCTCGAATCCGGTTATGCCTTCTTCCTCGATTATCGAAGTAATGGAATCGATCACGTCCCGGATAAAATCCGACCTTTCCTTGAGGCGGGCCTCGGCCCTTTTTTTGAGGGTGCGGTATTCTTCGGGCCACTGGAATCTGAAAGACAGGTCCTCCAGTTCCGAGCGGATCCAGGATATGCCCAGCCTTTCTGCCAGCGGCGCGTAGATCTCCAGGGTTTCCCGCGAAATCTTCTGCTGCTTCTGTGGGGTGTGATACTCCAGTTCCCTCATATTGTTGAGGCGGTCGCACAACTTGACCAGCAGGACCCGGATGTCCCTGGACATGGCGACGAGCATCTTCTTGAAATTCTCGGCCTGGCGCTCTTTTTTCGACGTGAACTTGTATTTTTCCAGCTTGGTCACGCCGTCCACGATCAGGGCGATCTCTTCCCCGAAGTGCTCCTCCAGGTCCTCGGTGCGGTCCGGACTGTCCTCGCGGACGTCGTGCAAAAGGGACGCGCAGATACTGGAGACGTCAAGCTTGAGGGTGGCCGCCAGATCAGCCACAGCGATGGGATGCTGTATGAACGGAACCCCGGAAAGGCGCTTTTGACCCTCATGCGCCCTGGCCGCGTAGTCGTGGGCCCGGATGATGATGTCGGTATCCGCGTCCGGCATGTAGGTCTTGATATTGCGGACTACGTCGTCTATCGAGTACATTTCGGTCCCTGCGGTCCTTCATAGATGTTACGGCATCGCATGGACTCGTCCAAGTGGGCGTGTAAATCAGTACAGGGTTTTGCGGTAGTCCTTGCGGGTCGCCACGGACAGCAGGAATTTCGGGAACGCCTTTGCATGCACGAAGGCATTGAAAGCCATCTTCTGGACCTCGTAGGCCGCGCTGGAATACGGGTACCACCACATGCGGCGCTTCATGAATCCGAGGCTGTGGTCGGTGTTGACGTGCTTTGGGAACACCATCTCCATCAGCCCGGCGTCGGAGTGTGAGCGACCGATCCCCGACTCCTTCATGCCCTGCCATGGGGTTTCGCACACGCCGTAGGTATAGGCATGGTCGTTGACCGTCACGGTCCCGCCCTGGAGCCTGCGCGCGATTGCGTCCCCTTTTGCGGGGTCCTTCGTCCATACGGACGCGGTCAGGCCGAAGACCGAGTCGTTGGCGAGACGCACCGCCTCGTCTTCCGAGTCGAAGGGCATGATCGGCAGGGTGGGACCAAACGTCTCTTCGGTCATGCAGTCCATGGTGTGGTTGACGTCCACCAGGATGGTAGGCTCCCAGAAATAGCCCTGAAGCCCCTGAATCCGCTTTCCGCCGGTCAGGATGCGCGCGCCCTTTTCCAGGGCGTCCCTGATATGGGCCTCGACGATCCCGAGCTGCTCTTCATTGGCCAGGGGCCCGATATCGACCTCGTGGTCCAGGTCCTGACCCACGCGCAACGCCTTGGTCTTTTCCACGCACAACTCAACGAACCGGTCATAGATTGGCCTCGCCACGTACACTCTTTCGATCGACGCGCATACTTGGCCGCAGTTCATGAACGCGCCCCATACCGCACCGCGCGAGGCCAGTTCCAGGTCCGCGTCTTCACAGACGACCATGGGATCCTTGCCGCCCAGCTCCATCACGGTGGGGATCAGGTTCTTGGCGCATATCGCGTTGATCTTTTTTCCCACGTCAGTGCTGCCGGTGAATATGACCTTGCGGACAGGGGGCTCGAACAGGGCGGTCCCCATTGCCCGGCCAGAAGCTATGATAGTGGTAAATACGCCTTCGGGCAGGCCGGCGCCCTTGTTGAGGGCCTCGTCGATCTTTAGCCCAATCATCGCGGTGTCGGACGCAGGTTTGAACAGAACGGTGTTTCCGGCCAGCAGGCTGAACAGGATCCCGGACATTGGGATGGCGAACGGATAGTTCCAGGGCGATACCACCGCCATCACGCCCAGGGGCTCATAGACCAGCTTCGAGGACTTTGTGGCCTTGAATATGGGGTTGTGCAGAGAAATGGGCCTGTCCTTAAGGAGTTCAGGAGCGCGTTTCACGTAGTAGGTGATCAGGTCCGTGACCAGGAACAACTCCGCGGACAGGGCCTCGAGGCGCGGTTTGCCGTTTTCCTTTGAAATCACGTCGCAGTATGCGTCCACGTGCTCCAGCAGGTAGTCCCTGACCTTGAGCAGATAACGCCCACGCTCGGCGACGCCCAGGCCGGCCCAGCCGTCAAAAGCGCGATCAGCCCCACGAACGGCCTCCTTGACCTCCTGTGGGGTCTTCATCGGTATCTCGCCCAGGACCTCCAGGGTGGCCGGATTGATTGAAATCAGCACATTTTTGCCGTTGTTGGCTGTCTTGCTGGCCATGAAGTACCTCCGTAAGATGGACCGGAAGGCAAGCATTACGCAACGCATCAAGTGTGTCAAGACAGGGCGTGATGGCTTTGCAGCGCCCGATTCGGGCCTCAGGGCATGGGTGCGTCGGCGGGTGGAGTGGTGGACTCCTGCGCGAACTTGCGGGCGCGCCTGATCACGCCCAGCGATTTGGCGGTGACAAGGGCGATTGGGGCAACCACGAAGCTGAACAGCGCGCCCATCTTGACGCTGTCCTGAAGCGAACCCGCGGGGAAGGCTACTACGGATACAAACAGTGCCACCGTAAATCCGATCCCGGCCGTAACCCCGACCACAATCAGTTCCCTGTTGCCCATTCCTTTGGGCAGTTCCAGGCTGAGGAGCTGCCCCAGCTTGGTCATTACGACGATGCCGATGGGCTTGCCGAAAAGGAGGCCCAGGAAGACGAACCAGGTCCCGAGGGCCAGTGCCGAAAACTCGACTCCAGCGTTCACGAAGCCGAAAAATCCCAGGATCAGTTCCACGGGGTTCTTCCACCAGTGTTCCATCCGGTTCAGAGTGTCTGCTCCATCAGACTCTCCGGGTTCCCAGAAGCCCATGTCCGTGTACTCATGGGGCATGCACCAGGCCAGGGGCACAAGGGCCAGGGCCGGATGGATGCCGCCCTCGTGGAAGGCGAACCACGACACCACGCCGGGGCCGACGAGATAGGGCCAAAATGAGCGAATCTTGAACACCTTCCACAGCGTCAGGGCCAGACCGATGGCCGCGGCCGCACCTGCAATGAACACCAGGTTGGGCGAAATACCGTGCAGGAACGGCAGGATGTTGTGGACTTCCTGGGGATAGAAGGTGGCCAGCACAATCAGGCCGCCCGCGTCATCCGCGATTGCCAGCAGCAGCAGGAACACGATGGCGGGATGTGGCTTGCCGCCGACCCTAGGAAAGATCATGCGGGCCACC
>JAADHL010000358.1 GCA_013151875.1 Deltaproteobacteria bacterium | reverse complement strand
AGCCGCGGCCGAGGTGGATGTGGATGCCTGTCTGGCCGTTGATCGCATCCGCGTGGTCTTTTTGTGCGATATGAGGCCCGGGGCCAAAGACGGCAACTGCGATGGCGTGGACCCCTTCAAATGGGCGGAGGATGCCCCGGACAAGACCCTGTATTTCACCGGCGGCATCCACAAGACGACCCCTGTTTGCGGCAAGGATGGCGAGCCGCCGGCGTGTCTGGATGAAACGGTCGTCGATCAGGCGAACCAGGTGCTTGGCAACTGGTCCCCCAACAATGTCGAAATGCACGACGACGGGACCAGGGGCGACGCGGTCAAGGGTGACGGGGTGTACACTCTTTCGCTGGACCTGCCTTATCTGCCCGCGGATTCGTCGGATCAGGCATGGAGGGGCGTGCGTATAGGTTACAAGTACACATGGGGCCTGCCCGGGGACGGCTGGACCGGGACCGAGGAGTGGCCCGGAAACCAGCGCATCCTCGAACTGATCGACGAAAGCGGCGACGGCATCGTGACCCGCATGGACGTGTTCGGTGACGAGGCTTCCAACAAGGACAAGGCCAATGCCCTGACCCTCAAGAACGGCGGGTGCGGCGTGAACTATTGGGAGGACGAAATCAAGACCGGATGCGCGCACGACACGCGTGAAAACCGGGTCGACACGGACGGTGACTGCGCCGCGGACGCATGGCCCCAACCCGGCTCGGCTTCTCCCATAACGGTGGATTGTGGGACCTGAAAAAGAACACTTGTTCATCGCCCGCGATACGCGATTGACGATAGCCGATCTGCGACCCGTCTGGAGCGACCCATGCTGATGACAGAAGTAATCAGGGCCAAGAGGGATCGGGAGTCTTTACCGCCCCATGTGATTCGCCAGGTGATTCGTGAGTACACCGATGGGACCATTCCCGACTACCAGATGTCGGCGCTGCTCATGGCCGTGTACCTGAACGGCCTTGACAAGACCGAGTTGACCGCTTGGGCCGGCGCCATGCTGCACTCGGGCGAGGTCCTGGACCTGTCCTCGATTCCCGGCGCCAAGGTGGACAAGCACTCCACCGGCGGGGTGGGGGACAAGATTTCGATTCCGCTGGCCCCCCTGGTCGCTGTCTGCGGTGTCCGGGTGCCCATGATATCCGGGCGCGGTCTGGGACACACGGGCGGCACCCTGGACAAACTGGAGTCCATCCCGGGATTCAGGACGGACCTTTCGATCCCTCAGTTCGTGGGAGGGGTTGCCAGGGTCGGGGCCTGCCTGATCGGTCAGACCGATTCACTGGCGCCGGCGGACCGCAAGCTCTACGCACTGCGCGACGTCACGTCAACCGTGGCCTCCATCCCGCTGATAGCGGCGTCCATAATGAGCAAAAAACTGGCCGAGGGCGTGTCCGGGCTGGTCCTGGACGTGAAGGTGGGGAGCGGCGCCTTTATGAAGACCCTGGACGATGCCCGGGAACTGGCTCGCACACTGGTGGCGATTGGCGAGGGCAATGGGGTGAAGACCGAGGCCCTGCTGACGGACATGAATCAGCCCATTGGCCGGGCCGTGGGCAACGCCCTGGAAGTGCGCGAGTCCATCGAGGTGCTGCGGGGCGAGGGGCCCAGGGACACGACAGCCCTGGTGGAGGCGCTTGGCGGCGCGATGCTGCGCATGGGCGGCCAGGCCGCTGATCAGGAGGAGGGTGAGGCCCGCATCCGGGCGGCGATCGCGTCGGGTGACGGTCTGGACCGTTTCCGTTGGATGGTGGAGTTCCAGGGGGGGGACCCTTGGGTGGTGGACGAGCCGGATCGGTTGCCCGCGGCCTTCCATACAAAAGACCTGATATTCAATGAGGACGGATTCGTGAGGGCCGTTGACACCGAAAAGATAGGTATGGCTGGGGTGCTGCTGGGCGGCGGCCGGCGGAAGAAAGAGGACCAGATAGACCCGGCCGTGGGCATGGAAATACGGGTAAGAATCGGTGACGCAATACGTCGCGGCGACGTGTCGGCGACCATCCATTACAACGACTCCGACAGGCTGGCAGCGGCCGAGGCCATGCTGGCCGAGGCATGGACCGTTGGTCCCGAGCCTCCCGAACAGGGTCCGCTGGTCATCGACAGGATCGCCGGTGCAGGGTCGCCTGGGTAGGCCGCTCCTACAGCGGAACAAGGCCGACCACTCGCCCGAACGTCGTTTTTCCCAAAAGGCGAGGTGAACATGAAATTCGAGTTCCACAACCCGACCAGGGTCGTTTTCGGTGCGGGCGTGCTCGGGCGTATGGGCGTTGAAGCGGCCCGGCTTGGGGGGCATGCCCTGGTGGTCATCGGCGGCGGGAGCGTGCGCGTCGGCGGCGTGCTCGACAAGGCCTTGGGTTCCCTCGAAGCAGCGGGCGTTGCTCACACCCTGTTCGAGGGCGTCGAACCGAATCCCAGACTGACGACCGTCATTCGCGGGGGCGCGGCGGCCGTAGATTGCAAGGCGGACGTGGTGATTGCCCTGGGCGGCGGCAGCGTCATGGACGCGTCCAAGGTGATTGCCTCGCTGCCCTTCTACCAGGGCGACCCGTGGGACATGATGATGCACAAAGGGCCGTCGCAGCGCGTGCCTGAAACCGCGCTGCCCATCATCACGGTTCCGACCCTTGCTGCCACGGGTTCAGAAATGAACGCGGGCGCCGTCATAACCAATTCGGAGCTCACCGAAAAATCCTACGTTTCCGCCCCGTGCCTGTATCCGGCGACCGCGATTGTGGACCCGCTGCTGACCGTGTCGGTGCCCCCGGACCAGACGGCCTACGGGGTAGTAGACCTGATCACGCATGTGACCGAGTCGTATTTCAACGGCGTGGGCGCGACCCCGATCCAGGACCGCATGGCCGAGGCAGTGGTGCTTACGGCCCTCGAATACGGCCCGAAGGCCGTGTCCAACGGAAAGGACGTGAAGGCCCGCGAACAGGTGCAATGGGCCTCGATTGTTGCCCTGAACGGCTGGGTCCAGGCGGGCAGCGGCGCCCTTGGTTTTCCAGTGCACCAGATCGAGCATGTGCTGTCCGCCCACACCGACATGGCCCATGGCGCCGGCCTGGCGATCCTGTCCCCGGCCTGGATGCGATTCGCGGCAACCAGGCGACCGGAGAAGTTCGAGCAGTTCGCGCGGCGTGTGTTTGATGCGGACGAAGCCATGGACGGCATCGGACGGCTGGAGGAGTTCTTTCGGTCCCTGGGCTGCCCGACCCGCCTGACCGAGGTTGAAGTCGGCCGCGACAGTTTCCAGCGCTTTGCCGAGGACTCGGTGCGCGTGGGTGGTGACGGCGCCCGCGTCCACGGACGCCCTCCTTTGGGCATCGAAGACATCATCGAAATACTGCGCCTCGCCGCCTGATTGCAGGGCATCAGCGTTGCATGGCAAGGATGATAATCATAGGATGTCTAAAGTCGGCCTGAGTCCAGATAGGCCTGAGTCCAAAGTTCCGCCGGTGACTGAAACTGCGGCAGATGGAGGTCCGAATGAACATTAGTTGTCAAGGCGTTGCAAAGCGGATGCTCTGGTGCGGTATTGCTGCGTTGGCATTAGGATGCGGATCGAGCGACAAGGGGACGGACGTCGTTGATCAGGCGGACGCGCTCGAAATCGCCGAAACCACACCGATAGAAGATTCCGATGTCCAGAAAACCGATTCATCGGAGGCCGATATTCTGGATGTCGGTGTTCTGGATACAGCCGAGCCCGACAGCGGGCCCACGCCCGTGTCCACGGAACTGCTGAAAGGCCCCTGGCTCCAGTGGGTGCGGCCGGACGGTTTCTTTGTCATGGCCGAGTCAGCGGACGAGGTGCCTCTGAAGTTAGAGGTGCGCGTGGCGGGCGAACTGCGGGACACGGAATGGTCCACACCGTTTCTGCCCAAGGTGGTGGCCGAGGGGCTGCCGACCCCTGAATTGGACGGCTGGCTTCACGAGATCGAGATGACCGGGGTCCAGCCGGGCGAGTCTTTTGAAGTCCTGATCGTCAATACGGGCGACAAGGCTCACGGACTTGTGCCGGAGGCCGGCAAGCCGTTGAAAATGGCCGTATTCGGCGACAACCGTACCCAGGATGACAAACACCTGATGGTGGTGAACGCGATAGCCGGTTATGGCCCGTCCCTCGTGGTCAACAGCGGGGATTTGACCGAGATCGGCGGCGACAAGGACCTGTGGACCGGCTTTTTCCAGATAGAGGCGCCCCTGATTTCAAGCGCCTTCTATTACCCGGTGTTCGGCAACCACGAGAACATACTCGGTCAATCGTACTTTGCCGCGTTTTTTCATACCGGTAACAACTATCTGAACGAAGGCAACTGGTACACGGTTGTCGGGGATGTCGGCTTGCTGGCGCTCAACGCGTACGAGCCCTCGGACTGGAGCGACCCGGATGCGCTGGCCTGGCTTGACTCGGGCCTGGCCAAGCTGCGCCAGGAGGCCGCATGGGTCCTCGTGACCTTTCACGAGCCCATGTACACCTTTTCGAATCACGGGCCATGGCTCAAGGGTCGCGAGACGGTGCAGCCGCTTTTCGAAAAGCATCACGTGGATATGGTCTTTTCCGGGCACAATCATTGTTACGAGCACTTCCTGGTCAACGGTATCCACTACATTGTCACGGGCGGGGGCGGCGCGCCTTTGTACGGCGTCGGTGAAGGTCCCCCGGACGAGCAGGACCTCCTGATCAAAGCGAAGAGCTTTTATCACTATCTGCGACTGGACGTGACCAAGGACTCCCTCGACGTCTCCGTCGTGGACGCTACCACCGGCGACATGTTCGAGAAATGGACCCTGGTGAAATGACTCGAGCCGTCAACCCGCATTGAATTCAGGGACAATTGCCGAACCGGCACACCCCCACCCTGGGACCGCCNNCCGGGCGGCCCCCAGGGCAGGAGCGGGTCCTACTTGACCTTGACCTGGATCTGGCGGGGTCTGGTCTCGGGCTTTTTGGGCAGATGGAGGGTCAGTACTCCGTCGCCGTACTTCGCCTCTATTTTCTCGACGTTGACGTGAGGGGGAAGGCTGAAGGACCTCGAAAAGGACCCGTAGAACCTCTCCACGCGCAGCGCTTTTTCCTTTTTTTCATCGAAGGCGTGTTTCTTTTCGCCGGTGATGGTCAGGGTGCTGCCTTCCACGTTGACCTTGACGTCCCCCGCGTTCACGCCGGGCACCTCGAGGACGACCCTCAATTCGTTGTCGTCTTCGTAGATGTCCACCGGAACGGGCCAGGCGGAGCCCTGCATGGTTGCCGCTTCACCTATCGGGGAGTCGCGGAACAGCCGATCAACCTCGTCGTGGAGCCGTTCGAACTCTCGCAGAGGGCTCCATTTCTGCAATGCATTGGCCATGATGCACCTCCTGAGAAAGATTTTTTTCCACCCGACGACGAAACCGTTTCGCCGCCGTTCAAGGCGAAATATTTGTTCATGAATTCGCCCTGTCAAGGCCCTTGACAAGGGAGACTTTCGAATACATAACTATCTATTATTATTCAGACTCTAGGGCTTTTCGCTGTTCGTCACGATGCGCGAAGGCATCGGCTCTTGTCGGATGTCGAAGGTGTTTCGGATGCGCCCGGCCCCGGATCGAGAGGTCGGACCTCGACGCGCCAGCCCTCGCCGTCAGGAAGGACAAGGGCGAGGTAGCGTTCGATCATCAGATCGGGAAAGCGCCCGGCTATCAGTGCGGCCGCTTTCTCGAGGTCGTTCCGGTGGCGTTCGAGTTCGGCCTCAAGGGATTCGAACGCGGCGTGCCCCCCGTAGGCCCCGCAATCCGTGTGATTGACCAACAGGACCCGGGTGATGCGGTGGAGCCGACTCGATACGTCCACGCACCCCAGCAGGTAGGCGCCCACACCGCTTTCATCATGCTCGGCAAAGGACTTTGACCCGCCCCCGACGGCGACCAGGTCGAACGGTCCATCCAGCATGGCCGAGAAGTGGTCCTCCACCTGGGGGTGGAGGCGCCAGTCCATGCAGGTCACCAGCAGGGCATGGCAATCATGGCACGGTCGCGACATCGGGGCCCTCCATTGGCTGAACAGTTCAAAGCGTCTGCTGACCAAGAATCTACTGACCGAGGTTAATGCAAAGGCCCCCGCCGATTCCATGATATCAGGCGGTTATCGGGTCGATTTCATTAACGGCGGACCGGTGCCGCGCGGCCTCCGGAGTCCTTGACTCCGCACCCCCGCTCCCGTATAAGCCTAACCGTGAGAGTGTCTGCGGAGTAACGAACAAGATGTTAGAGGTCCTGACCAAGGGATTCAGATCGGCCCGCGCGAAACTGCAGGGCAAAACCCTGATCGGCGAAGCCGTAATCGAAGAGGCGCTCAAGGACATCCGCATGTCCCTGCTGGAGGCCGACGTGGCCCTACCGGTGGTAAACGCCTTTTTGGGCCATGTGAAGGAAAAGGCCATAGGCGAGGTGGTCCAGCTTGCGGTGAAGGGCAAGGCTGGCAAACGGGAAATTTCGCCGGCCGAGCACTTCATTAAGCTGTGCAACGACGAACTGATCGCCCTGATGGGCGATGGGGAAGGGCAGATCACCTTCGCGGAAAAGGGACAACCCACCGGCATCATGCTGGTAGGCCTGCACGGCACCGGAAAGACCACGACCGCGGGCAAACTCGCGCGCCTGCTCAAGCACGACAAGCACCGGCCGCTTCTGGTCGCAGCCGACATCTATCGACCCGCGGCCGTGGACCAGTTGAAGGTGTTGGGCGAACGCGTTGGGGTCCCTGTTTTTCACCGGGAGGACACCTCGCCTCCAGACCTGTGCGCGGCCGCGATGCACCAGGCCCGGCAGGACAAGCTGGACGTGGTGATCTTTGACACTGCCGGGCGCCTGACCATCGATCAGCCGCTGATGGAAGAACTGTCCGGTATCCGCGAACGGACCAGGGCCGGGAACATCCTGCTGGTCGTGGACGCGATGATCGGCCAGGACGCCGTTCGCATGGCCAGCGAATTCGACAAGAGGCTCGACCTGACCGGCGTGGTCCTGACCAAGATGGACGGCGATGCCCGCGGCGGTGCGGCCCTGTCGGTCAAGGCCGTGACAGGAAAGCCGGTCACCTTCGTGGGTATGGGTGAGGACCTGTCGAAACTGGAGCCGTTCCGGCCGGACGGGCTGGCCAGCCGGATCCTGGGCTTCGGCGACGTGGTGGGCCTGGTCAAGGATTTCGAAAAGGTCGTCGACGAGGAAAAGGCCGAGGAAGACGCCCTCAAGATCCTGAAGGGCGAATTCAATCTCTACCAGTTCCTGGACCAGATCCGGTCCATTCAGAAGATGGGCTCCCTGCGCGACACCATGGAGAAACTGCCCTTCTTCCACGAGATGGTGCCGGAAGGCGCGACCGTGGACGAGAATGTCCTGGTGCGCATCGAGGCCATGATCAATTCCATGACCCCCGAGGAAAGGACGAAGCCGGAGGTCATAGACGAAAACCGCATCAAGCGCATCGCAAAGGGTTCAGGCCGCAAGTACCACGAGGTCAAGGACCTGCTGCAGCGCTTCGGGGCCATGCGCGAAGTGATGAGGAGGATCGGAAAGCAGCCGTCCCTCCTGTCTCGGTTGCCGGGATTCAAGCAGGCCCTGGACCTGGCCAAGTCCCGCGGCGAGGATGTGTCCGATCTGATGCCCGACGAAGGCCTCCCCGAAGGCGAGGGGTGGGGTGTTCAGGGGCCCAGGCGCCTGTCTGCCGCGGAAAAGAACAAGCGACGCAAGAAACAGAAACAGGCCAGGAAACAGCGCAGGAAAGGGCGCAAAGGGAAACGGAAAAAATGAGAACTATATCGATCGTCAAAACGTCGGTCGTCGTTGTAGCGTCGCTGATCCTGCTTTCTGGAATCGGTGCGGCAAAGGTGCCCACGAAAATCAAGGCTGACGATGTGATCCGCGTGCTGAAGGTCAATCCG
>JAADHL010000157.1 GCA_013151875.1 Deltaproteobacteria bacterium | reverse complement strand
CGGGGCCCCGAGGATTGGTGCCAGGCGTTCCCTTAGGCTGTCCGAGTTTCGCTTCAACTGGGTGCGCAGTCCATCACCCTCGCGTATCAATTCCAACGCAGCCAGAGCCGCGCCCGCGGCGGCAGGCATTGGGGCTGTGCTGTAGATGAAGGATCTGGCGCGGTTTACCAGCAGGTCGATCACCTCTGACGAGGCGGCGATAAAGGCCCCGGATGCGCCGAATGCCTTTCCCAGGGTGCCGATAAGCACGTCCGCCGGCAAGCCGCAATCGGCCGCGAGCCCACGACCTCCCGGGCCCAGAACACCCATTGCGTGGGCCTCATCGACATACAGCAGAAACGGACGCTCCCTTTTGAGTTCGGCAATCCGGTTCAGTGGGGCGCGGTCACCGTCCATGGAGAACAGTGATTCCGTGACCACCATGACCGGGGTTGTTCGAGGGACGTCGTCCAGCAGGTCCCCAAGGGCCTGGACATCGTTGTGTGGATAGATGATTCGCCTTGCCCTCGACAGACGGATTCCATCTATCAGGCTGGCGTGGTTGCGCTGGTCGGAAAGGATCAGCGTTCGGGGCCCTGCAAGGGCTGGAATGACGCCCGAGTTGGCCTGAAAACCGCTGGAAAACAGCAGCGTCCGTTCACTGCCCAGAAACTGCGCGAGGGCATCCTCCAGGTCGCGTGTGACGGCCAGGTTGCCGCTGGTCAGACGGCTGGCCCCGGAACCGGCGCCGTATTCGTCGATGGCCCTGTGGGCCGCGGCCCGGACCCTGGGATGGTTCGCCAGGCCCAGCGAATCGTTGCCCGAAAAATTGACGACCGACCTGCCGTCCAGCACGAACTCCGGCCCCTGTGGCGAGGAAACGGTGCTCATGGTTCTATACAGGCCGGATTTCCGGATCGCTTCCAGTTGCGCCAGGATTTCCGCTTCGGCGTTCAAGGGGCGTCCCCCCGTGGCATTACCTCCATGCCGGCGTCCTGGATCATCCGCAGGTCCAGGGCGTGGTCACGCCCGGACGTGGTTAGATAGTTTCCGATCATCATGCCGTTGGCGCCGGCCATGAAGATCCATGACTGCATGTCCCTCAGATTCACTTCGCGGCCGCCGCATACATAGATGTCCCTGTCCGGCATGAGCAGCCGATAGACCGCGATAATCTTCAGACAATCGATGGGGGTCAGGTCATGACGTCCCTGAAGGGGCGTGCCTGGTATGGGATTCAGGAAATTGAGGGGTATGGAGTCCACTTCCAACTCCCTCAGGGTCATGGCCAGTTCCACGCGCTGGGCCGGGCTCTCCCCAAGGCCGAATATGCCCCCGCAACACACCTTCAGCCCCAGTGATTTAGCGGTCCTTACCGTTTGGACGTCCCGGTCGTATTCATGGGTGGAGCACACCTTTGGAAAGAACGAGCGCGCGGTTTCCAGATTGTGGTGCAGGTTGTTGAGGCCGGCGTCCCGCAGACGCGCTATTTGATCCTCGGACAGGTTGCCCAGCGACACGCATCGCCACGGCGCGCCCGCATCACGCAGCCGCGTCAGTGCTTCGCATATCTCCCGCATTTCGTTTTCGCCTCGGATGGTTTCCCCGGACGTGACTATCGAGAACTCGCGAGCGCCCATGGTCTGCACCTCGCGGGCGCGTTCAACCATGCGCTCGGCAGAGACCAGGGGATGGATTGGGGCGTCGGTCGAGTGGTGCGCCGATTGGGCGCAGAAAGAGCAGTCCTCGGAGCATCTGCCGCTTTTCGCGTTCAGTATGCCGCAAAGGACCACGCGATTTCCTTTGTGTTTCTGTCTGACGGCGCCGGCCCGGGCCATGAGAGCAAAAAAGTCCGCGCCGTCGCATCCCAGCAGGTCCAGCGCCTCTGCGGCGTCAATGAGGCGTGTGTCTTTCATCCGCATCAATATGCCCCGAAAGAGCCCTCCTTGGAAAGTAACTTCAGCACGTGTCGCAGCAGGAGGAAAGCCATGGGGAACGCAATCAGGCCCCAAGCCGCCAGGACCGCCGCGTGAGACGCAAGCTCCAGGGGCGTTCGGCCCATCAGGAGGGCCTGGCGAAGACCTTCCACGGCATGGGTCATCGGCAGGGCCCAGGCCACCTTCTGGAGGATGGGAGGCAGGCTCTGGACGGGATACACGATGCCCGCGAACAGAAAGGATACGCCACCCAGCAGGGCCGTGAGAGGGTCCGCCTGTTTCAGATACAGGGTGACGGCCGCCGAGGCGAGGCCGATGCCCGAAAACGTCAGGACGATCAGGCCGACGAACAGGATCATCGACGCCACGTTCACGTTTCCGAGTGAAGCCCCGAAAACGGTCACGCCCAGCACCAGGTAGATGACCGAGCGCAGGGTGGTCCACACATAGGTGTACGCGGCCGAATAAAGGATGATCGCGAAGGGGTGCGTCGGGGTGACCAGCATTGCCTCCAGGGTGCCCATGAACTGGGCCATGCGTATCTGCTGGGAAAAGGTCCGCATCGACACCCACATGTAATCCAGAAACGCCATGCCGATCAGGGCGAACGTGAAATAGTCGGTGTGGTAGGCAGCGATCGCCTTTGGCGGTGTGGTTCCGATCATCCTGCCAACGAAGAACAGGGTCACGATGGACGAAACCAGGTATCCCAGTTGATAGATGAAACCGAACTTGTAGGACCACTGAAAAAGGAAGTCCCTGCGGATGAAAGCTTTGGCCTTGTCCAACATGTCCAGTCAGGGCCCTGCCCGTCAATCCTCCTTGAAGACCTCGCGAATGGCCGGTTGCACGTCAGCGAGTGTCCCGGACGCAAGTATGCGGCCGCGCGACATCACATACACCTGGTCCGCGAGCGTGGCCACCTCTTCCAGGTTGTGGGACGCCATCAACAGCGTCGCGCCCCGTCCTTCCACCTGTTCCTCGCGGAACATACGGTAGATCTTTTCCCGCAACCTGGGGTCCAGGCCCCGGCCTATCTCGTCCAGCAGCAGCACCCTCGGTTCGTGCAGCAGGGCGCGGGCTATGGCGAGCCTTTGCTTCATCCCCTCCGAATAGGTCATGACCTGACGATCCGCCACGTCATCCAGTTCCATGTCCGACAGCAGGCGGGCGACGCGATGGTCGCGCTCCCTTTTTTCAAAGCCTTGCAGGGCGCCGAAGAAACGCAGGTTTTCCCGTCCCGACAGCCTCAGAAAGAAACTGCGGCTGTCGGTGATGCAATACCCAACGAAAGAGCGGACCCTGACGGGGTCCCTCATCGTGTCCATCGACAGGACCTCGACGGTGCCCCTGGTGGGCTGAAGCAGACCGGTAACCAGCTTCAACAGCGTGGTCTTTCCCGCGCCGTTGGGACCGACGAACGCGTGAACCCCGCCCTGAAACAGGTTCAGATTTACGTTTTCAACGGCGGTCATCGGCCGTCGCCGCCAGTCGAGGGTGAACAGGTTCTTGAAGGTCAGTGGGGGGACGTAGTCCTTTCCCAGGCCTGTCATAAGGACGGCGGCGCCTTTCATTGATGGTGAATTCGCGTTCACGGCGTCCATGTTCTCAGGCCGGGCCCCGCGAGTCCAGCCACGATTGCAACAGCACGGCCGCCGCGGCCGAATCCACGCGGGCCTTCTGTTTTCTGGACGAGTGGCCGGCCTGTCGCAACAGCTCACGGGCCTCGATGGTCGTGTATCTTTCGTCGACCAGTTCCACCTGGGCGTCGGTCAGGGCCCGGATCTGGTCCGCCAGTCTGGAAACGGCCTTGGCCCTGGGGCCTTCGGCGCCGTCCGTCTGGAGCGGATACCCGATTATGATGGTCGCGGCCTCCAGTTCACCGGCCTTGTCCACGATGCGCTGGGCCAGATCGGAACCATCGCCTACCGGCAGAAATCCGATGGGGGTGGCCAGGATGCCCAGCGGGTCGGATGTCGCCAGTCCGCAGCGGACCGTTCCCGGGTCGACCGCAAGTACAATCATTCGCCGTCGTCCGAAAAGCGCCTTGAGTAGAATTTCGAAGAGGTCATATTTTGATGGTCTTCACGTCCGACGCCACCTCGAAGGGGCACCCGGTCGCCTCGCGCACTTCATCCACGCCTACGCCTGGGGCCAGTTCCGTCAGCAGCAGACCGTCCCTGGTGACGTCCATGCAGCACAAATCGGTCACTATCTGATGTACGCAGCGCTTGCCAGTCAGCGGAAGAGTACATTCGGGCAGGATCTTGTGATTGCCCTTGGCGGTATGGAACATGGTCACGATTACCTTCTTGGCGCCTGCCACCAGGTCCATGGCCCCGCCCATGCCCTTGACCATCTTGCCGGGTATCATCCAGTTCGCGAGGTCCCCGTACTGGGACACCTGCATAGCGCCCAATACAGTGAGGTCCACGTGACCTCCGCGGATCATCGCGAAGGACTCGGCGCTGGAGAAATACGAGGCCCCGGGCAACTCGGTGATGGTCTGCTTGCCGGCGTTGATGAGGTCAGCGTCCTCGTCCCCTTCGTATGGGAAGGGCCCATAGCTCAGCATCCCGTTTTCGGTGTGGAAGACTACCTCCACGCCCTCGGGCACGTAGTTGGCGACCAACGTCGGCATTCCTATGCCGAGGTTGACGTAGAAACCGTCCTGAAGCTCCTGCGCCACGCGTTTGGTGATTTCCTGCTTGGTCAGTCCCATGTCAACCTCCTTCAAACGGCGGGCCGCGGCCTGACGGTCCTCGGCTTCTTGTAGAATTCGCCCTTGATGATCCGTTGGACGTAAATGCCGGGGGTGTGGATCCCGTCAGGGTCCAGTTCGCCGGGCTCGACCAGTTCCTCTACCTCGGCGATGGTGATGCGCCCGGCGGTCGCGATCATGGGATTGAAGTTACGCGCGGTCTTGCGATAGACGAGGTTGCCGTGCTTGTCGCCCTTCCATGCCTTGACGAATGCAAACGGGGCGGTAAGCGCGCGTTCCATCACGTACTCGCGACCGTCGAATTCCCTGATTTCCTTGCCCTCGGCCACCACGGTACCCACGCCAGTGGCCGTAAAGAACGCCGGAATCCCGGCGCCGCCCGCCCGCAGCCGTTCAGCGAACGTGCCTTGGGGCACCAGGTCCACCTCCAGGGCGCCGGACAGGAACTGGTCCGCGAAGTTCTGATTTTCGCCGACGTAGGTGGAGATCATCTTCTTTACCTGGCCCGCCCCCAGCAGGATGCCCAGACCCTCATCGTCTATGCCGCAGTTGTTGCTGATGATGGTCAGTCCCTTGTTGCCTTTTTCGCCCAGCGCCCTGATGAGATTCTCTGGATTTCCGCAAAGACCGAAGCCCCCTACGGCGATGGTCGCGTTTTCCGGGATGTCCTCTATGGCCGCCTGCGCGCTTGGATAAACCTTGTTCATGGCGCCTCCCTGAAGCGTTGATTCCGTCTTTGGAGTTACTAGCAGGAACCAGGCCGTGGGTCAATGTCGCCAAAACCCTTGGCGGGATGATGCCTTTGAGCCTGTCGGCGTCGCTTGATTACCTGACCCGCATTGGGCTAGGCTCCACGGCGGACGGCGTGTTCCGTATCCTCCCTGTCCCAGTAGACGGGCAACAAGAATGGGTAATCGCGGCAAGGTAGTGGTGGGCATGTCGGGCGGGGTGGACAGCTCCGTCGCGGCCCTGGTGTTGAAAGAAGCGGGATACGATGTTTTCGGCCTTTCCATGCGGCTGTATCAGTGCCCCCTGGAGGGCACCAGCGGTTGCTGCACCGCTTCCGACCGTAACGACGCCAGGGCTGTATGCGGCATCCTGGGGATACCTCACGAGGTCATTGAAGAGACGGACGCCTTCAGACACAAGGTAATAGAGCCGTTCATCAGGGATTACCTCGATGGCCGCACGCCTTCCCCGTGCACCTGGTGCAACCGGTTTCTCAAGTTTCCCATTCTGCTGGAAAAGATGCGCTCTCTGGACGCCGACTGGATCGCCACTGGACATTACGCGCGCGTCGAGCGGGGCAAAGACGGCCGGGCGCGGTTGCTGCGGGCCGTGGACGAAGTCAAGGACCAGTCCTACTTCCTTTTTCCCATGGGGCGCGAGGAACTGAAAAGGCTGCTTCTTCCGGTGGGTTCCTGGACAAAGGACGAAGTAAGGCGAAAGGCGCGCGCAAACGGTCTGCCGGTGACCGACAAACCGGAGAGCCAGGAGATATGTTTTGTTTCGGACGGCGACTATGTCTCCTACATCGAGAACTCGGCCGGCGAACGTCTGGGCGGGCCGGGCCGTTTCGTCGATCAGGAGGGCAATGTCCTGGGGACTCATCGAGGAATACACGCCTACACCATCGGGCAGCGCAAGGGACTGGGTCTGGGCGGTGGGCCGAAGCGGCACGTGTTGAGGATCGATGCGTTGAAAAACCAGGTGGTGCTGGGCGACGTCGAGGACCTGGCAAGCGATCACTGCGTCGTGGCCCAAACGCTGTGGCTCGACCCGGCCGCCGAAGCACAAGTGGATGCAGGCGAATCACTCAGCGTCACCGTGAAGGTCAGATCGCGCCACAAGGGGGTGTCCGCCGCAGTCGAAAAAATTAATCTGGAAAAAATTAACCTCGGTCGGGTTCGGGTATTGTTCGAACGCCCTGTCAGCTCGGTAGCGCCGGGCCAGGCAGCGGTCTTCTATGACCGCGAGCAGGTTCTGGGAGGCGGGTGGATCGAGTAATCTCGACACCAGCCCTGCGTCATGCGAAAATCCCGCGGTCTGGCGGGGTGACTCTGTCTTATGGAAGAGCTGAAATCAGATGCGTTGGCGGAAGTTGCGGCCGCCGCGTCCAGCGCGGCGCTCAAGGAGGTCGAGGTCCGGTGGCTCGGCAAGAAGGGGAGGTTGACCGCCCTGCTCAAGGGCCTCAAGGACCTGGCCCCCGACGAACGGAAGCTGCGTGGAAAGGCCCTGAATCTGCTTAAGAAAGACCTTGTCGAGGCCATTGGTTCCAAGGGCGCCGAACTGCAACGCGCCGAAGTCGAGGCAAGCACGGAGGGCGAATGGGTGGACGTCACCCTGCCCGGAATCGAGCCCGCGGCCGGCGGTCTGCATCCACTGACCCAGGTCATGGAGGACGTCGAGGAGGTGTTTCGCGGCATGGGATACCATGTCATGGACTACCCGGAGGCCGAGGACGAATTCCACAACTTCGAGTCCCTGAACATCCCCGCCGATCATCCGGCCCGTGACATTCAGGACACGTTTTACCTTACCGACGGGAACCTGCTGCGCACTCATACTTCGTCCGGCCAGGTCAGGGCCATGCGGAATCTGGAACCGCCCTTTCGCGCCATCTTCATCGGGAGGGTCTATCGTTTCGAGGCCACGGACGCCTCGCACGAGCACACCTTCCACCAGATTGAAGGCTTGATGATCGACCGCAATGTCTCGGTCGCGCACTTGAGGTCGTCCATGACCCAGTTGCTCGCGGGCGTGTTCGGCCGCAAGGTCGAGGTGCGCCTGCGTCCCGGCTACTTTCCGTTCGTGGAACCGGGATTCGAGCTGGACCTCAGATGCATGGTCTGCGGCGGCAAGGGCTGTCCCGTCTGCAAAAACAGTGGATGGGTCGAGTTCCTGGGGTGCGGCCTGGTGCATCCGAACGTGATAAGGGCCGGTGGATTGGACCCATCCGAGTGGGAGGGATGGGCTTTCGGAGTAGGCCTGTCGCGGCTGGTGATGATGAAATACGAGATCGACGACATCAGGTGGCTCATGTCGGGCGACCTTCGGTTCCTGAGGCAGTTCTGAAATGTTCAAACCCGTTGCGCGGGATGCGCCGCGACAGAGAGTTGAGGGGTCCTGATGAAATTCTCGTGGAACTGGCTGTCCGATTACGTGGACCTTGCGGATGTTGATCCGATGCGGGTTGCCCAGCGCTTTACCCTGACGGTGGCGGAAGTGGAGGGAGTGCAAAAGACCGGCGAAGGGCTGGACGGCGTCCTGGTCGGCAGGATTGCAGCCATCGGCCCTCATCCCGATGCCGACAGGCTTTCGATCATCGAGGTGGACCTGGGCGATCGCGCCGTCTCCGGAGTATCGGGCGCCCCGAACCTTCGGGTCGGCATGCTGACGCCGGTGGCCCTGCCGGGTTGCGTCCTGCCGGGCGGATCACAGGTGAAAAAGGTCGAAATTCGCGGCGTCTCGAGCGAGGTGGTGGTCCTTTCCGAACGCGAAGCCGGCTTGTCCGACGACCATGACGGGGTGATCGACCTTGGGACGAACGCGACGCCGGGCGTACGTTTCATCGAAGCGTTCGAGGTCACCGACGTGGTTTTCGACGTGGACAACAAGTCCATAACCCATCGTCCGGACCTGTGGGGACATCATGGAGTGGCCCGCGAGGTGGCCGCCATGCTGGGGCTTGAACTGAAGCCCTTTGATGACTCCTTTCCATGCGCCGCAGCGGACCCGCTGACGGTAACGGTGGACGACGCCACCGACTGCCCGAGGTACATGGCCATGTGCTATTCGGGCGTCAAGGTGCAGCCTTCGCCCTTCTGGGTGGGGCAGCGCCTGAGGGCCGTGGGCATGCGTCCGATAAACAACGTGGTGGACATATCGAACTACGTGATGCTGGCCCTTGGGGAGCCCACTCATGCCTTTGACCGGCGGCGCATCGGAGGCGACACGATTCGCGTTCGCAGGGCCGGCGACAAAGAACCGTTCCGGACCCTCGACGGCGCGGACCACGAATTGACCGGCGAGGACCTGCTGATAGCCGACGCGGACAGGGGAGTGGCCCTGGCGGGCGTGATGGGCGGTGAAAACAGCGAGATAGCGGATGACACCACCGACGTGGTGCTGGAATGCGCGACCTTTCACCCGGGAAGGATACGCAGGACCGCGGTCAGGCACGGCGTGAGGACCGAGTCGTCGGCCCGTTTCGAAAAGAGCCTCGACCCTGGATTGCCCGAAAAGGCGATGGCCCTCTTCACCCGCATGCTCATGGAAATGAGCCCCGGGGCCGAGCCGTCATCACGGGTGTACGATGTATATGGGCAACCGCCGGCCCCTGTCGTCATCGAACTGGACCCTGGATACGTTTCGCGTCGCCTGGGTGTCGATGTGCCCAGTGAGCGGACCCGTTCCATTCTGGAAAGGCTGGAGTTCGGCGTGAACGAAACGGCGGACGGGCTCTTCACGGTCCGGGTGCCGGGTTTCAGGGCCACGAGGGACGTATCCATACCAGAGGACCTGGTGGAGGAGGTCGGGCGGGTGATCGGCTATGACAGCGTGCCCCCGGACGCGCCGTTGGCCCCTGTCGTGCTGGTGCCTCGCGACCCGATGCGACGGCTTGCATCGCGCGTGCGGGGAGTCCTGTCAGGCATTTGCGCCCTGCACGAGGTGATGACCTATTCCTTTGACAGCGGTGACGTACTTTCCAGGATCGGATATGAACCCGATAATCCCCTGCGGCTCAAGAACTGGATTTCCTCGGACCTGAGGACCATGCGCACGGACCTCGCGCCCAACCTGTTGAACGCGGTTGCCAGGAACGCAAACCTTTTCGACAGGTTCGGTCTTTACGAGATCGGCAGGGTTTTCAAGGCGGAACACGACGGCGAGGGGATACCGGTTCAGACGCAACGACTGGGTATCGTACTTTATGACAGAACGGCGCGCGGGGCCTCGGGCGCCACCGACCTGTTCC
>JAADHL010000396.1 GCA_013151875.1 Deltaproteobacteria bacterium | reverse complement strand
CAATCGACTGGGACGGGTCCTCGATCACCACGACGCCACGTCCGGCGGCGATTTCCATTATCCGCGTCATGGGCGCCGCCTGTCCGAACGGATGCTCCACGATCACCGCGGCGGTCCTGTCGGAAAACGCATCCTCCAGGGCGGCCGGATCGATCGCGTAATCAAAGGGGTGACATCGAGCGAACACGGGCACGTGCCCGGCTGCTCGGACAATCTGGGGGATCGTAAAGAAAGTGTATGCCGGCACGATGATCTCGGATGACGGGGGGAGGTCGAGCGCGGTCAGAATGGAGTACAGGGCCGAGCGACCAGACGACACCGCCACGGCGTGCCTCACCCCATGCGCCTCGGCGAAATCGTCCTCGAACCTGCGGACTTCGTCTCCCGACACGGCCATCGGATTCAGGAGATGCCACAGGATCGTGGCAATCTCGGTCCCACCCAGGTTGACGTTGTGACGCGGAATCGGGCTCATAGAATGCTGGACTCCAATCCGAACAACTCCGACAGCACCTTCGGGACCACGGCAGAGACCAGCCTGGGCTCCCGTGCCCAATCTCCGATCAGACCCGCAATGGGGCCGGGTCTCATATAGAACCCGCGATAGGCACGGCGGACCAGGTCCCGGACCGCGCCGGGATCGTATCCCGCGTCTGCGCCTTCCCTGAAGAAACTGGAGCCCGGCACATCCCGATAGGCCGAATAGTGGACCATTGCGAAGCCCAGTTCCCTGGACGCCTCGACCAGTCGTTCATCGTCCCGCGGCGAAGCGCCAGGATAACCCAGAATGAAATAGCCGGTCGTGGATATCGAAACGCGCCCTGCGGCCGCGGTGATTCCGGATATCAGTTCGGTACGGGCATCATCCCTCAGGGTCTCCACGCCTATGGCAATCCTCCGGCAACCGGCCCGGCTCATATCATGCAACAGTGAAGTTTCCACGTGTTCGGGCCTGACTCCGTTGACCAGTTCCCACGAGCCGGTAAAGCCCCTGTCGATCAGCAGCCTGCACAATTCGGCCACCCTGTCGCTGTCGGCCATGAAGGCGTCGTCCTCGAAGTGAATGTCCCTGATGCCGTAATCCGCTGTCAGGCTCTCCATTTCCTCGACCACCAGCAACGGCGACCTCGCGGAAAAACCATGGGGTCTGATCGCGGGCACGGCGCAGTGGGGGCAGTTGCAAGGGCAGCCGCGGCTGGATTTCATGGCCGCGAATGGATATCGCACGCTTCGATATGCAACACCGTACCGGGCGAGCGGCGCCAGGTCGCGGTCAGGCGGGTCCAGACCATCGAGATCGGACAGAAAGACGGGTTCGCCGACGACCTCGAAACCGTCGCCCTTTCCGCAGGCGCATCCATCGATACACCCGCCGCCGTCCAGCGCGTTTTCAAGGGCCTCGGCAACCAGAAGATCGGGGTCGCCACGAACCGCGATGTCAGCGCCGGTAGCGGTCAATGCTTCCACGGGAAACAATGTAGGGTGGGGTCCGGTGATCGCTATCGGCATGTCGGGCGCGACTGTTTTCAACCTGCGGACGATGGATGCCACGTCGCCGGTCTGATGCGATTCGACACTGAACACGGCGGCATCAAAAAGACCGGCCATGGCGGCCTTAATCGCGGGGGTCACCTCCTGGAAATCGGCATCCGCGCAACGTACTTCCCATCCCATCCGGCGCATGGCTGGGACCATTCCAGCCAGATCCAGTGGAAAGGCCACCTCCCGGCCGCCAAGGGGCTTGATCAAAAGTACGCGGCGATTCGATCCCAAGCAACGGACCTCTGTTTCCGTGGAATCACGAAACAGTTTATCACGAGTTGCCGCGACCCAATTTTATTGACAAACACTTGCCTTGAAGCTATAAGGTTTTGCCTTTTTGGCTGGGCCCATAGCTCAGTCTGGTAGAGCAGTAGCCTTTTAAGCTATTGGTCGCAGGTTCGAATCCTGCTGGGCTCACTGAAGCGACGTCCCCATCGTCTAGTCAGGTCAAGGACACGGGCCTTTCACGCCCGCGACACCGGTTCAAATCCGGTTGGGGACGCCAATCGCCGGAATCGTCGCCTTGCTTTCCAATGCATGGGTTTGGCATCCTCGGACGGGAATCGTTAATATTTTACGAGGGTAGGAGCCCTCACCAGGAGCCGCCCAGGGAGGTGTACGTTGAAATGCGCGTCATGCGCGGCCGCCGCGATGATGTTGTTCGCGGCCTGCGGATCCGACACGACCGGAGGCACCATTTCAGCCATTGACGTGATGGCGCCGGCAAACGACGTTCAAACGGTGGATCCGGGCTACAAGGATACTCCATGGGGCCCGCCGGACCTTGTGTCCGACCTATCGTCCACCTCCGACATCTCGGCAACCGATGCCGTGGACCAGTCGGATGCAACCATTCAGCAGGAAATCGTCATTCTGGATATAGGGCTGGATACAGCGTTCGACAGCTCTGTGAAGGACGTGGGCGTCAAGGACGCTACGGTGGCCGCCTGCGTGAATCCCCAAAAGTGCGACGACGGCAATCCCTGCACCGATGACGAGTGCACCTTGGACGGCTGCAAGAATATCTTCAACACGGCGTCATGCAACGACGGCAATCCTTGCACGCTCAACGATACGTGCGTGGGCGGCAAGTGCGTGGGGGGCGATCCGCTGGACTGCGACGACAAAAACGCCTGCACCAAAGACGCCTGCAAGCCCGGGATCGGTTGCGTCCATGATGAGGTCCAGTGCCAGGACGGAAACCCCTGCACCCTGGACGCCTGCGACCCGGGTTTCGGTTGCGTTTATACACCGCAGGGCGGGCCCTGCGATGACGGCGACATCTGCACCATATCGGATCACTGTAAGGAGGGGACCTGCTCGGGCAAGCCCAGGGATTGCGACGACGATGACGTTTGCACGTACGACAAGTGTGAAAAGGGCGTGGGTTGCCTGCACGAACAGGTGGCCGGATGCGGCAAGGACTGCGATGCCAACGGGGACTGCAACGACGGGAATCCCTGCACCCTGGACCTGTGCAACCCCCTGAACGCAAAGTGCGAACATACGCCCTTGCCCGGGTGCCAGCCCACGTGCGCGACCGACTGGGAATGCGGCGACAACGACCCTTGCACCTCCGATCTCTGCCTCCCGCTGGGGTGCGCGCACTTCGATGTGAGCGACTGCGACTCGTATTGCCAGTTTTCGCAGTGGTGCGACGACGGCGACGATTGCACCATCGATTACTGCGACCCCATGAACGGTCACTGCGCCAACATCCGCAACCCAGAGTGCGGCGAGGACTGCAAAAAGACATCGGACTGCGACGACGGCGACACCTGTACCGTGGACATCTGCGTGTTCACATTGAACGGGAATTCCTTCATGAAGTGCACGACCCTGCCGATTCCCGGATGCGATGACTGACACGGGGTCTACAATCACCACCATCACAAACGCATGCCCAGCATCACCGGCGCCCGACGGGGACCATAGACCCCACGCCATGACACATCCAACCTGTTGTTTTAATTGACATTTACAGCCATCTTCAAACTCGACACGGCTCATGATGTTCATATTGACAGGCATATCCCCCTGTCTGATAATGCCTCTCAGATCAAAGGGGCGCTCGTTTGGACCAGAACGAAGAGGACGTCGAAGGGCTCGCCATCTACGAGGATATCGTCAGCGAGGTGCTGGCCGGCCGCGTGGAGGGTCACAAGTGCCCTTCCTGCGGCGAAGGCGAACTGGAATGCACCTTTGACGGCGACCATGTGAAGATTTCGTGCCCCCGTTGCGGTCGATATTTCGAGGGCATGCTTGCCTGACCAGGGCGGACCGTCATGAAAAAGAACTTTCAGGGCAAGGGTATCGCCTTCCCGGTGGGGCTGGACGCCCGCGGCAACATGTCCATGACCGAGCACGAGAGCAACATCGAGGAGTCCGTCAGATTGATCCTGGGCACGGCCGTGGGCGAGCGCGTCATGAGGCCCACATTCGGATGCCGGATCCACGACTTCGTCTTCTATCCGAACAATGCGTCCACGGCCGCCCTGATAGGCTTCTATGTCCGTGAATCGCTGGTCAAATGGGAGCCGCGGATCGAGGACGTTGCGGTTACGGCTCAACCCGATCCCACACGCGAGAGCACCATGCAGGTGAACATTTCGTACCGGGTACGCAGGACCAACAACCTGCGCAACCTCGTGTACCCCTTCTACCTCCGAAGGGAGCAGGACTTATGATTCCAACACCGAAGCTGGACGACCGTACCTTCGATGACATCGTGGCGGAGGCCATACGGCTGATCCCCCAGTACTGCCCGGAGTGGACCAACTTCAATCCCAGCGACCCAGGGATCACGCTGATCGAGTTGTTCGCCTGGATGACCGAGATGGTCCTTTATCGGCTTAACCGCGTCCCGGACAAGAACTACCTGGCCTTCCTGAACCTGCTGGGGATGGAACTGAGGCCGCCGCAACCTGCGCGAGCGGTCCTGACCTTCCGCATGTCCGACAAGGGCGACAATGTGGTGGTTCCCCGGGGGACCACCGTGGCCACGAGGCCTTCTCCCGACGGCAAGGTGGTGTCGTTCGAGACGGACACCGACGTGCTGGTGGTTCGGAACCGTATAAAGAAGTGTTTTTCCCAGTACGGCAAGGCTTTCGCCGACCATGGGGAGGTCGATGCCGCGCCGGACGCCGAGGGTTTCGACCCCTTCGCCGGCACGGTAAACGCCGAACGCTATCTCTACCTGGGCGATCCGGGCCTGAGTGCGCTGACCGAGGGGGCGTCCCTGAGGGTGCGCTTCCGTTGCCCCCACCCGAACGTGTCGGACTTCCTGGACCACCTCGACTGGGAGATATTCGACGGCGAACGCTGGAACGTGGAGGTGCCGCTGGAGATGGAGAGCGACGCCGAAAGCGTTGTGCTGCCGGCGCCACGCAGGATGGCCGCCGCCA
>JAADHL010000151.1 GCA_013151875.1 Deltaproteobacteria bacterium | reverse complement strand
ACTTCAGTTCAACGCCCACGGGCATGTCGGGCATCAGTGTCGCCAGGTCAATGGTCGGAATGGGGAATGCCGCAAGCTGGGTGCCAATGAGCTTGTCCAGCAGGGGCGGCAGCAGCAGGTCCTTGACCAGGGATTGCAGGGCGTCCTCGGACCCGGCGAATTCCTCGTTGACGCTGACGATCTCCAGTTCGAACACGTCCAGGTCCAGGATCGTGATCGCCACGTCATTGCCGCCGCTGTCGTTGGGCACCGCCTCCAGCTTGACCGACAGCGCCGCCTGCACGAACGCGCCCATCTTCAGGGGGATCCCATTGAACTTCAGGTCCGCGTCCACATACAGGTCGCCCACCTGGACCTGCAGATTGCCGTCCTCGGTGCAGTCCGTCAGGATCGGCGGCAGATAGAAATCCAGGTCCACGTTCAGGTCGCTGACCCCGTACTGGGACAGGTCAACGGTCGCAAGGTCCTCGGAGGTGATCTTGGCGTTGAGCGTGCCGGCCCACCAGATCGAATACAGGCCCTGGTTGAGCAGGTCGTCGAAGATCCCGAACTCGATCTCGGACTGGTAGGGCAGATTGAATGTCGGGGGCGTCATCGACAGGCAGTTGGCCCGCGAGATCGACCCCAGCACGTCGTGGGTCACGCCCTGGGGGGCATACAGTGTTCCTTCCATGCCGATCCGCGCACCGTCTGACTTGATCGTTACGTCCTGGGGCCGTGTCAGGATGCTTATGCTGGTGGGATCGTTGCCCAGCAGCGGCGGGATCTCGACGGTCTGATTCAACTCGAACTTGGCGAACAGGTCCTCCACCGTCTGGTTGACCAGGTCGCCCATCTGTTGCTCGAACGCCTTTTCGATGGACCCCGCGAACTGGTCCACCATCACGTCCACCAGCCAGCCGAACAGCCAGCCCAGGATGCCGTTGATGTGCACGTTGATGTTGTTGAGATCTACCTGGACCTGGTCCATGAGCGCGTGGACCTTCTTGTCCGTGCCGGTCCACACGTCGACGTTCGCCTGGACCAGGATCGAATCCACGCCCACGTCGCCAGAGAAGTCCGGGCAGAAGTCGATGAACAGGAATTTGCAACTGCCCTTTAACTGCACGTCGAGACCCAGGTTGGGGATAATAATGCTGAACGCCATGCCCCCGTCGTACAGGTTGATATGAACCGTCGGTTTTCCGAAGTGGACATTGTTTATGTAGACCTTGTAGGGACCTGATTCGGCCACTGGATTCGGGATGAGGGTGTTGATGTTCAACCCCGCGACAAAGGATTCGATGATCGTGGCCAGGTCGTCCGGGTGGGTGGGATCATGATCCCCGTCGTCGAAGAACTCGTCGCTGACGAAGGCCCGCAGGCTGTTGTGCACCATGCCGTCTTCGGGATTCAGGGCGTTCACGGGATAGTACACGAACGAGAAATAGTACGACTGAATCGTGCTGAACTTCATGCCCGCGCCGTTTTCGACTTCGGCGCGAATGAGGTTCATGCCCTGGACCGGGTTGATCAGGAACGTAAACGACCCGTCGGGCTTGACGCCGGTCACGGGCTGACCGTTGATGGTGAACGACTTTATCCCGGTTATGTCGTCGTTCACGTAGCCCATGACCGTTACCGACGGCTTGCCGGCGATGGTGGACCCGCGCGGCGGGTAGATGATGGTAAGCAGAGGTCCGCTGCCCTCGACCTTGATCGTTATGTCGGCCGAGATCTGGGGAAACGCAAGCAGGCGGAACGTCATCAGGTAGACGCCCTCCTCTTTCAGGAGGAACTGCTTGGTGGGATTCGCCTCCACCGGCTTGATGCCTACCGGCGGCTCGATCGCGGGCACCCCCACCACCGCGTCCGGCACCAGGTTGTCGTACTCGTCAACCGCGGTCGCCGTGACCGTGATGCTGGCGCCCTTGCCATAGAACTCCTTGTCAGGCACCACCTTGAGGGTCAAGGCAACCGGGTCCGCGGGCGTTACGGTGACGGTGACGCCATGGATCTGGAAATACTTCCACTCTATGTTCTGGGGCACGCACTTTATGGGATACATGCCCGCTATCGTCGTGGTGATCTGCTTGCCCATAATGCTCATGTCGGGAGGCAGATACACGGACAGGGGCAGCCCTGACACCGGGTTGTCGAAATAGTCGGTAACGCTGCACTCGACGTGAAGTGCTCCGGATCCACGATGGTGTAGATCTTCTTTGGGACATTGGCCTTCACGTTCACGACTTCGGGCGTCACGTCCATAACCGAGGTGTTCTGCACCGCGCAGGCGATCTCGTGAGGCACGGCCACGGTCAGGCGCACGGACAGGCCCGATGTCGTAGTACCCTCGGCGGGTTTCACCACGGGCAGGACCGGCTGTTCCACCTGGTTGCCATAGGCGTCCCACGCGCTGCACGTCACGTCCACCCATTCACCGGCCGTGACCTCGTGCGTGGACACCTCGGTCTCGACGTTAAGCGGGTTTCCCGGCCCCACCAGGACCTGGGCCGGGGTGTCGTCCTGCATTCCCTCATCCGGAGCCGTGCACTGCACGGCGTACGAACCCACGATGGTGAAGCGCAGAACCGCCTTGTCCAGCGTCACGCCTTCCGGCAGTTGGCCGGTCCACCCGCCGGTATCCGGCTGGCCAATCGCCGCGTCCGATACGGCAATCCCCTCGGCTACGTCCGCCTCGGCTACGTCCGCCTCGGCCACGTCAACCTCGGCCACGTCAACCTCGGCGGGTGGCTTGATGAGCGTCCACACGCGGATTTCCACGTTGCCGGGGTCGAAACCATGGCCTTCGCAGTTGACCTTGGTCGTTTCGCCGGCCTTGAGTTCATCCTTGGTCAGTACGGTGTCGATGAATGGCGGGCCGATGTCCGTTGCGGGTCCGGAGTCCACGATCGAATCGCCGGTGATGTCGGAGGTCCCCCTGGTGGAACCGCCTCCGCACGCCATGGCGGCGCATGCGAGGATGACGGCGCCTGAAAGGGAATATCTCATTGATTGACCTCCCCGGGTTGGTCTGAAGTGAACTTGTTCCATATTACTTGTTCCAGGAACCTTGGGACCATACAATGGTACGTATCGCATCAAGGGGATGCAAGAATGATTACCGGGCAGGTCCACAAGGTCGCTGAAAAAGAGGCCTGTGTCACGTTTCCCTGGATCAAGTTTTCTTGGATCCAGTTTTCTTGGATCAGGTTTTCTTGGATTGCGCTTGCCGCGAGCATTCTGGCCGCGCCCGGCTGTTCCGGCACCGGGGACGGCGAATCGAGGGATGCCGCGGTCGGCCCTGAAACGGCCCAGGACACCGTCACCGCGGATACAGGAGCCAAAGACCCGGGGTCATACACCGACAATGGCCCGGTTCACGACATCGATGCATCCGATGACGTGAAGGAAGTCCAGATCGGTTCTGAAATCATCGACGGCGTTGCCCATGACCTGTCGTCGGAGGCCTGCGTCCCGAACTGCGAGGGAGTGGTATGCGGGGGGGACGGGTGCGGCGATGTCTGCGGTTACTGCCCCTATGGTTTCATCTGCAAGGTGGGGCTGTGCATCGAATACTGCGAGCCTGAATGCGAGGGAAAGGAGTGCGGTGACGATGGATGCGGGGGCTTGTGCGCCGACTGCGCGGACAACGAATACTGCTCGCCTTCGTTCACGTGCGTCCTGAAAAGTTGCGAGCCCACGTGCGATGTGAACGAGTGCGGCCCGGACGGGTGCGGCGGCTCCTGCGGATCGTGTAAAGACGGCTTCGTGTGCCTGGACGGGCGGTGCGAAACCGACACAAGCTGCCATGACGTAACCGCCGTGGGTGTTTGCGACGACAAAACGCTGTTGTGGTGCCAGGACGGCGTGCTGCAAAAAGAGACATGCGACACCACAAACGGTTGGGTGTGCGGATACAGCCAGACGGCCAAGAAATTCGCCTGCGTGATCCCGGAACAGTGCGAGCCCCAGTGCACGGGCAAGGAGTGCGGTCCCGACCTCTGCGGAGGCCAGTGCGGTCAATGCGGCGGAATCGAGGTCTGTTCCACGGGCGGCGCCTGCGGCCCCCCATGCGGCGACGTCACCGAGGAAGGCGCGTGCCAGGACAACACCCTGTCTTTCTGTCACCAGGGCATCCTGCTGATGTACGACTGCGAATCCGCGGGCAAGAAGTGCCAGTGGGACCCGACCGGCAACTCCGGTCAGGGCTGGTTCGACTGTCTATGATGAAACAACCTTCATCGGCGCGTCCGCCAGTCGAGGCCGTGTTCATCATGGACGATACATGGGTTGGGAGGACATCATCGGGACAGGCTGGCCGCTTTGGGGACGGCCCTGATTCCGATCATCTGGATTTTTCGTTGGCGAGTTCCCTTTCTTCCTTCTCTTTTTCCTTCCGGTTCTTTCGGTCGATTCGCGCCATGAGCCCGTCGAACCCTTCCTTGTTCATGATCCTGAAAAACTGCTTTCGATAGTTTTTTACCTGGCTGACGTCGTCGATGATCACGTCGAAGGCGCGCCATCTGCCGCCTTTTCGACGAAAACGATAGTCGACCTTGGCCTCCGACCTGCCAGAATGGACCACGGTGTAGACGGTTGCGGTCCCGTCGTCGGACATCAGTGTCTTCCGGCTGTAGTCGATGATCACCTTGCGGTTGGGATTAAAGCGCTTTACGTAGGTCCGCTGAATCATCTGCTTGAACCCCTTGACGAAAGCCTTGCGCTGCCTTCTTTTCAAGCCTTTCCAGTGCCCCTTCAGGGTTCTCCTGCTCAGTTCCTCGAAGTCCATGAACGTATCCATGACCCGGCGTATGCCCTTGCGCATCGCCGCCTTTTCGGGATTTCGATCAACGACCTTGCGGATTTGCTCGTATTTCGAGCGAACCACCTCCACGGGGTCCTTCGGGGAAGCCCATGCCCGCGAAACGGGGATCGCCATGATTATTGCAAACACCGTCAACAGCAGCCTGTTCACCGTCAATCTCCTTCGTGGTCCTTTGTCTTGGACGCTGAAAGGTCCCGTCTATTCACCGGGCCCCGCCGACGGCCTTTCCGATCCCCGGGCCGCGCCGAGCAGGCTGACGCCCGTGGATCGTTCGAGCTGGGCCACCGCCAGGTTGAAGGCGTACACCGACTGCAGGTAGTCGATGCGCGACTGAAAGAAGGCCACCAGGCCGTCCATCACGTCCCTGAGATCCGCCAGGTCGTTTTCGTAAAGGTCCGTCTTGGCGATGACCCATCCCCTGGCCGCCTCAAGCGCCCTCTTCTGCGCGTCCACCAGCCGGCGCGCGTCCCTCATCTCGCGGTACAGCTTCGCCACCTGGAGCCTGATGCCGTTTTCGGCCTCGCGTTCGTCCGCCTTGAGCTTTGCCAGATTGGCCTTGGCCTCCCTGAGTTCGCCCAGCTTCCTGCCTATCTCCAGGTCCCACTCGAGGGCCAGGCCGCCGCCCGCCGAGTAGCTGTTGTACGGATCGTAAAGAAAGGGGTTGGTCTGGCCCTGAGCCATTTTCGTGTAGCCATACTTGAATTGTCCGGCGAGGTAGAAGTCGGGATAGAACGCGGACTTCCGCATCTCCACCTGGGCCTCGCGCACCCTGATGCCAGCCCTCAGAGCCCTCAGTTCGGCCCTGGCCTCGACCGCACGCTCCACCAGTTCCTTTTCTGAAAACTCACGACGGACCTCCTCGGGCTTTACATCGCCCACCACAAAGTCCATGGCGTCCTCGGGGGGAAGGCCCATGGCGACCCTGACCGCAGATCGAGCCAGGTCCACCGACCTGACGGCCTCCAGTTCACGGGCCAGGACCTTTGCATCGTAGACGCGCAGCTTCATCCGGTCCACAGGGTCAAAGGACGGGTCGTCGTCTTTTTCCAGTTCATCCAGATGGGTTCTGGCTTTGTCCAGGTATCCCCTGCCCTCCTTGACCACGTCGGCCAACTCCCGGGCCAGGGCCATCGCATAGAACGACCGCTTCACGCGAAACACGACCTCCTCGCGCGCAACGGCTTCGCGGGCCTTGCCCACATCGACGCCAAGCCTGGCAGCGGCCTTCAGGTTGGATATCTTGCCGAAGGTGTACAGGGGCAGAACGCCGGAAATCTCGGTATACGTGAACACGCCCCACTCGGACAGGTCGGTGCCGCCCTTGGTGTAGTCGTTCGGATCGTTCCATTGGCGGGGCATCGGGGCCAGAAGCGACTTCAATTTGATGTGGGGCCAGGCCGCCCATTCGGCCTGTTTGAGTTTGGCCTCCAGCACATCCGTGCCGGCCCGCGCCGCCCCGATCAGGGCGCTGTGCTTTACGGCGAAATCGATCGCCTGGCTCAGGCCCATCCTTTCGGGCAGATCCTGCGCGCCGGACTTGAGCGGCGCCGCAATCAAGAGGCACGCAACGACGCACCGGGCCGCGAGGCTGGACCCCCGGGATCGATGATTGATGACTGGTGATTGATGACTGACGATCGGCTCCATCACATCACGTTCTTGAGCTGAATCAGCCTTTTCAGCACGTCGAAGGCCATGAAGGCGGACAGAAAGGCCCCCTCGAAGCCAAGGGGCCCGGATGCATCCTCGCCCAGGAAAAGCACGTTCTTGTAGGCTGTTCGAACCGGCCACGTGACCAGGTCCATGGTCCGTGAAACGGGGGTGTCGAATACGGGGTGCAGGCCCGCCATGTCGATTATCGGCTCCCCGGTTTTGGGGTGCGTGGTCAGGGCCGCGGACGAGACAATCCTGCTGTGCCTGTCGATGAACGGCATGACCCGTCTCAGCGCCTCCAGCATCTCGTTGTTGAAGCGTTCGATGGTGGCGGCCTTGCCGTCGAGACGGTCGGCGGGCAGGTAGGCTGAAACAGAAATGCTGGCCCGCTCGGGGTCCATACCCTCCACGGGCTCCATGGCCGGATCCGTCTGAACCACCAGATAGTTTCCGCCCTCCAGCGGGCGATTGGGGTTTCCCACCACGAAACCGGTCCTGGCCATGCCCTCGGGTATGACCTCCCGATTCGCGCCTATGTTCAGCGTAGTCAGGTAGTGAGAAGGCTGTATGCTCTCGACCCGGGCATGGTAGCGCCGCTTCGCCTGGGTTTCCGGAATCAGGTCCAACGCGTCCACGAGGCGGCCCCCGACCACCAGGACACCC
>JAADHL010000047.1 GCA_013151875.1 Deltaproteobacteria bacterium | reverse complement strand
AGAGTGCCAAAACGGATGGGATTCTGTCAAAAGGGTTTTCCGATCATGTCCCCAGTTCGTAACTATCGGTTGTTTTGGCGTACCATATCCTGAAGGTGTGGGAATCATGGCCGGCGCGGGCAATGTAAACAACTGGAGTCGGTGAAGATGGACAGCCTGATGTTGAGCTTTGGGTCGGTGCGGCTGGAGGGGCACACGATCCTGCTGTCGTTCCTGCTGGCGTTTTTGCTGTCCAGCCTTGTGGCTTGGGTCTATCAGCGCACGTTCGCCGGCCTTTCCTGGTCACGGGGCCTGATGCAGAGCATGGTGCTGGGCTCCCTGATATCGTGCCTGCTGATGATCGCCATCGGCGACAACGTGGCCCGCGGCATCGGCATTGTGGGCTCCCTGGCGGTCATCCGCTTCCGGACCAATCTCAGGGACCCGCGCGATCTTGTATTCGTCTTTGCCGCGCTGGGCGTGGGCGTGGCCTCAGGCGTGCAGAGCTATCTGGCCGCGGTGATTGGGGCCGCCGCCTTTTGTCTGGTTGCCTGGGTAATGACCGTGTCGCCGTTCGGGAATCGCAACAGACACGACGGCATGGTTCGGTTTCAGTTGCCGAGCGGCCCTGGTCCCGCGGAACAGGTGGCGGAGATCATGCGGACCATTCCCAGAAGTTTCGCCCTGGTAACCATGCGGAACGTGGCTCAGGGGGAAATGGTGGAGCACGCCTATCAGGTGGCTCTGAAAAACGCGGAAGACGGCAGAACCCTCGTTGCCAGGCTGGACGACGTGGAGGGGATCCGGGGGCTGACTTACATGAACCAGAACACGACGGTCGAGGTCTGACGCGATGACCATTAACAAGCGCAATTGGTTCGTGCTGTTGTGGCTCGTCGGCGCGGGCGTCGCCACTTTTCTTTACTACCGATGGCAGGTCGAGGCGGACTTGGTCGGCATCGTGGAGACGAGGGTCCACCGGGTGGGCGCCCGGGAGGGTGGGCGCGTCGAAAACCTGTTGGTCGAGATTGGTGATCGGGTGCAGGAGGGCCAGGCCCTGGCGCGTCTGGACATGTCCGACCTGCTGGCCGAAAAGGCGCGTCTGCGGGACGAAATGAAGTCTCTCGACGTGATCATGGAGGCTGATCGGAGACGTTATGCCCTTGAGTACGACCGCGGCAGGCTTCAGGTCGAGTACCGCAACGCGTGGCTGGAAGAAAAGACGGCCGACCTGGCCGCCAGAAAAGCGGAACTGGCCGCGATGGATGCCGAAATCCAGCGCCTGCGCAGCGCGGAAAAGGACGGACTGGGCCGCACCCGCGACCTGGCGGACCTGGTGATCCGACGCAACGCGCTGGCGCGATACCTTGATGTCAGTTCCAGGCGGCAGGACGCGGGCGTCAAGGAAACGCCAAAGACCGACCTGGGCGCGGCGGACCAGGAGAAGGTGCTCAGATCCCTGACCGCGGACCGTCGCGAGAGGGTCGAGGAGATCCGCCTGCAACTGGTGCGACTGGATCAGCGGATCCGAATGCGCGAGGTCCGGTCCCCTGTTCAGGGGTACGTGGTGGATATCCTGGCCAGACAGGGCGATACGCTCCCGGCGTACGCGCCCATAGTGGCGGTGGAAGAGGAGCAGGCGTCGGCCGTGGATGTGTATCTGCCGGAGACCGAGGAGGCGCCGGCGGCTGTCGGGCAGCTTGTAGAAATCGTGTCGAAGCGAGGCCGCGAGTTCGACGCGCGGGGGCGAGTCGTTTTTATATATCCGGGTTACATGCCCATTCCCGAGCGGCTGATGTTCAGGCGCCAGATGGCGTGGGCCCTGAAGATGCGCGTTGCCCTTGAACATGGCCACCGGCTGCGTCCTGGCGAGTCGGTAAATGTAAGGGTTCTGGATGGAGTGGCATTGGCGGCCGAGCCGTCCGTTGCAACACTCGATTCCGTTGAAGGGAAATCCCCCAAAAAGGGTGGGCCCATGCCCATGAAGGTGCCCGGTGAACTGCGTTCGAAGACGCGTTTCGAGCCTTCGGGCATCGTGTGGCTGGATGACATTCACCGATTCCTGGTCGTAAGCGACGACACTGGTTTGAAGGGGATGGAGAACCATGCCCCATGGGTCTTTCTGATGACGACCCGGGGCGAGGTGGAACCCGACCCGCTGACCATAGAAGGTCTGAAATCAATCAACGACCTGGAGTCCGTGACCATGGCGGACGATGGGACCCTGTTCCTGGTCGCGTCCCAGTCCGTGAACCGCAAGGGTAAAAGGCCCTTGAATCGCCGGCTTCTCGTCCGTGTGTCGAGGAAGGGCAGACACCTGAAGGCGAAAGGCATCGTGCCGCTGCTGCAAACGGTCAGGGAGGCGTTTGAAGCCCAGGGAAAAACCAAAACCGCTCTGGGCCTGGACAACGCCGGTCTGGCCGCGTTGGACATTGAGGGCGCGGCCTGGAAGGACGGTGCCCTGTACTTTGGGCTGAAGCAGCCGATATCTCCTGAAGGGGCCTTGATCTGGAAGCTGGATAGACTTGATGCGTTGTTTGCGAAAGCGCCATTTCGGCCGGGCGACCTGACCCTTTACGCCCGGGTCGATTTGGGCGCCTTCAAGGGGCGCAAGGCGGGCTTTTCGGACCTCTTTTTCGGGGCGGACGGGGCGATGTACGCACTGGCGACCATTCCGGACGTGGATGACGGCGAACAGCAGGGCACCTTCCTGCGTATCGAGCGGGCGGACGGCGGAAAGTGGATCGCACGGGACCTGATGCGTTTTGCCGGCCTGAAACCCGAGGGACTGTATCCCGCGCCCTCGGGCGGCTTCATGATTGTGTTCGACGAGGGGTCCGACAATCCCCTGTATCTGCACACGGAGATCCAGTGAGCCCCAGGTTGGTTGCAGCCGTGTTTCTTGCAGCGGCCGGTTTCCTGGCGCCCGGCCTGCGGGCCGATCCGGGCGGCGAATCCAGGGTCTTGACCGAGTCGGATGCGGTTGAGCTTGCCGTCATTCACAGCCGCGAACTCGCCTCTCTGGCCACGGGCGTGGAGATCGCGCGCCGCAGGCTTGATTCCAACAACGCCATCAATAATCCCGAGGTCCGTATCCGAGATGTATCCACCGACTATATCCGGAAGGGTTTCGACGACCTGGAGGTGGGCCTTAGGTGGCGGCCGCCGGGCCTGGGCGAGTTCGGGCTAAAGGAAAACAAGGCACGGGTTAGGGTCGCTCAGGGTGAGGTCAGGGCCGGGCGTTTCAGGGATCGATTGGTGGCAAGGGTCAGACGGACCTACGCTGATCTGGTCGTCCTTGAAGAACAGGTGTCCATAGCGCGGGAAAGGGTGGAAACCGAGACCAGGCGTCTGGTCCTCGTGGAAGGGATGAAGGACCTTGGCAGGCGGTCCATCGTGTACTACACCAAGGCGCGGATGTGGCTGGCCGAATCGCGGACCGACCTGACCAGACTGCGGCATCGTCTGAACCAGACCAAGCGTAAGCTGGCCCGTCTTACCGGAATCAACAATGCCTTCACCGTACGGCCTGATCCGATTCCCGTGGTGAAGCTGTCAGAGGAAGACCTATGGAGACTGGCCGGCGCCAACCGTCCTGAATTCGAACTGGTGCGACGCCGGATCGCGCTGGCGCTTTCGGAGTACGACAGGGAAAGATTCCGTCTGATACCCTGGTTTTCGTTCGTGGAACTCAGCTACCACGTAGAGGCCGACCGTACCGACTGGGGCGAACTGGTTCTGGGCATCGAACTACCCCTTTTCAACTTCAATCGCGGCAACATCAGGGCCACGGAACTGGCGGTGAATCGCAAGGAGGACCAGTCGTCCGCCATGACCGAAAAGCTGCGGGTACAGGTCAGGGACAGATTCGCCGCCTACCAGGAGGCGCGTCTGGACTGGGACCTTTCCAGCAAGGATACCCGGAAACTGATCGGCGAGGTGAAAGGGCTCATAGGGCAGGCCAACAAGCATGACACCATACCGCCCGACGAGGTCCTCGAACTGGAACTGACCGTGCTGGAGGCCAGAAGGATATTGAGCCAAAAACGTAAAATCCTGGCGCACGCGCTGATCGATCTGTGCCTGGCCCTGGGTGTTGAGGACCCCGGGTTGCTCGCGGGGGAGGCGTCGAAACCATGACGGACGACCTTTCCAGGATCCGGCGCCTTGAGCTGAAATACCTGCTGACCGAAGAGCAGGCTGGACGGGTGCGCGAATACGTTCGGGGGTTTTGCGACCTGGACGCGAATTCGGATGCGGACCTGGGCGGGTACGTGGTGAACAACCTGTACCTGGACACGCCGGATCTGCGTTTTTACTGGGACGTCAAGAACCGGAAACTGACCCGATTCAAGACCCGCGTACGTTACTACGGAACTGGGCCGGCGGACGTGATCTGGCTGGAATTGAAGCACAAACAATCCAACGTAGTATGGAAGACGCGGCGCAGGATGAAGGCGGATCAGTGGCCGGGCGTGCTGGAACCCCGCCTCGCGCGTCCTGATGTCCCACGATTTATCGAGGGGCCCCCTTCGTTCGAGGAAATAGCGGATTTGTATGGGGTCAGACCCCTGCTCCACGTCAGATATTTCAGGGAGCCATGGGTAAGCGCATTGGACCACTATGGACGGGTGACCTTTGACAGGAGGCTTTCGTTCAGACTTGCCCGCGGCTCTTATGAACTGACGTGCGATGACGACGAAATGGTGGGTTATGACGATCCCGTGACCATGAACGCCCCCGATTCGCTGGTCTTGCTGGAGATCAAGATAGAAAGGCTGGCGCCTGCCTGGGCCATCAGATTGATCCGCAGGCTGGGACTGGAACAACGTGGATTTTCCAAGTACTGCTATGCGATCGACAGGACCTTCGAGGCGGGCGACATCCGTCTCAGACAACCGAGGTATGCCTGGTGATGAGAAACAGTGTTAAAGCGGCGTGCATGATGATGATCTTTTGGGTGGCCTGTGGGACGGACGAGGGGCCTAAGCCGCCACCAGACGAGCCGATCGTCATGAACGAGGTGGACGTCCATGGTCGGGACTGGGTCGAACTGGTGAACACAGGCACCAGTGGAATCATCGACCTGTCCGGATGGACCCTGACCGATGATCCGGGCAAGGAAAGCCATCTGTATGTGATCCCGCCCGGTACCGAGGTGGGGCCTGGCGAACGTATCGTGATAAAGGGCGAGAAGGTCAAGGGCGACGGTACAGGCTTTACCTTCGGTATAAAGTCGGGCGAAACAGTGCGCCTGATGGCGCCGGGAGGCGGGGCGCAGTTGACCGTTGCAATCAAAGACGTGCCCGACGGCTTTACCTGGGGCAGATATCCCGACTCGACCGGCGGCTGGCAGTTGACCCTCCC
>JAADHL010000202.1 GCA_013151875.1 Deltaproteobacteria bacterium | reverse complement strand
CGTTCCATTGAACCGATCACCGGGCTTCAACTGGATCGTGAAGGGTGTGGTCGACAGGTCCATGCCGAACACATCGAAAGAATAGCCGGGCAAATCGTCGGGGTCCCTGGGCGTCACCACCGTCAGTCCATCGACATCCTTGACCACCCACAAGGACAGGTGGTCGGCCTGGATTTCGGTCGACGAGGTGACGTTTATGTACAGGGTTTCATAGGTCGTGGTTCCATTGCACGATGTCGCCGCGGCGGTGATCGCGCAAAGCGTCAGCATGCGGACCCTTCCCAAAGACGAAAATACTGAAACGCAATCATTCGTCATCACCACAAAACCCCGATCGTTTCATGACTGATGATAGTTTAGCCACTTGGAGAAAGGGAGCAAAGGATCGCCGCCCGGATTCAGAAAAGAAAATTGGGTTACACTAGCCTGCATGAATGCGCCGTCAAGGCAAACAGGATTGGGCTTCACCCTACTGTGCATGGTTGCGCTGACGTTAATCTGCGCGCCGTTTCACGCTGCCCGCGCGGACATGCCCGCGTCCGCGAATCATGCGGTTTCGATTCCGGAACAGATCGATTTACAATCCAAACGCCTCATGGCCGCGATGAGACAGGGGGACCTGCGCTCCGCACGTTCCCGCGTCCAGTACCTGGTTTCGCTGCGCGTCAAGGCGCATATCGCCAATTTGACGCCCGTGGCCGCCGCCTTTCTGTCCAGATTCAGACACCTGGTGGCGGGCGAATCATCGGATGACGCACAGGTCCTGGCCGCAATGGCCGTTGATCTGGCGCCGGATTATCCAGCAATCTATTTCAATCTGGCCGACGCCTACCTGGACCGTGGAATCAGGATGATCGGACCAGCCACCGGCGCGTTCTTTCAGGGTCTTGCGGCCTATTCCAGATACCCACGGGGTCTGGTCACGGCGATCGGAAACATCAGTTTTTACGCCGTGTTCTCGATCATCATGATGGTGCTGATGGTTTCAGTCATTCTGGTATTCAGGCATGGAAGGACACTGGCCCACGACATCAGCGACCTGTTTCCATCGGCGCCCGCTGCTGCCTTTTCCGCCCCGGAGGTGGCTCGTTCCCGCAGCGTGCGTTTCATCATCCAGAGCGGCCTGACCAGGACTCTGGCCTTTTTCATCACCTTCCTGGTCCTCGTCCTGCCGCTGGCGGCCGGTCTTGGCTTGCTGGTGGTGGTCCTCATCTGGACGATGTTCATTGGAGTCTATGTACGCAGGTCCGAACTTGCGGCGGTGATCTTCGTTCACCTGGGCATAATCCTCATCCTGCCCCTTGGCATCCTGACGTACATGCCGCTGGCCATGGAACAATCCCAGGGTCCGAAGCTCTGGGCCTGCCTGCGCGAGTACTGCTGGTCGGACCAGGTGGAAGGCCTCAACCGACTGCTTGTTTCGCAACCGGATGACCCCTGGGTCAACACCGCGCTGGCGCTTCATCGCGTTCAGGGAGGTCTGAACGACCCCAGGTCACTGACGCTGGCATCCCATCAACTCATGGGCGCCCAGCTGGATCCCAAAGGCTCCATCGCTACCCTTCGAGGCAACATTCAGGTTCTGCAGGCGCTCGCCTTATGCCCGCACGGCAAGCCCGACAAAGGCGCCCTGGTCACGGCCCGCGAGTCCTTCAAATCCGCGTTGCGCTCTGTTCCCGATTCCCCGCAGGCGTTGCGCGGGCTCTCTATTGCCGATGGCATTTTGAGGGACACCAAGGCCCTGGAAAAACACATCCAGAGGCTTGTTGATGTCTCGCCCGAGCAGGACCTGAGTTTCGTGGCGCGCATTCGCACGCTCACCAGTTCAGACAAGGTCTGCAAGAATCTGGGCGGAATTTCAGCGATGTTGCGAACCCCTCCGCCTCCCGATTTCGCCACCTACTTCCGTGGCTTCGATCCTTTGGAGAGCCCCCAGGCCATACCATTCAGGACGCTGATGCTGGGCCGACTGCCCATCAGATGGCTGCCGGTGCTCACGTTGATATCGCTTCTGCTGTTCCTGGCGGTGCTGTTGGTGCGAAAACGTTACAGTTTCGCCTATGTGTGCCCCCGCTGCGGGGGTGTTTCGTGCGACAGATGCAACGTGGATGCCTCGGGGTTCGATTACTGCCCGACCTGTCTCCTTGAACAGGTCAGACCGGCCTTCCTCGATCCACTGGACCTGGTCGCGCTGCAACGCAAACAGGACCGGAAGCGCCACTGGGTCCGCCTGCTTCTGCCCCTGGTGTCGCTGCTTGTGCCGGGGTCGGGGCAGGTAATGTCCGGCCGACCAGTACGCGGCCTGATGATGATAGGCTGCCTGTCTTTCGCCCTGGGTCTGGTTTTGAATCCGACTCCCTACCTGGTCGACTACGTGGCCTACTCCGGCAGTCCCGGTCCCGACCTGCCCGCGCTTCCGCCGCTCCTTCTCGGCATGGTATACTTCTGGTCGGCTATTGATATTTGGCTTACCCGCCGACGATGACGAACACTTCCTCATTCCCGGATCAGGGAATCGACCTGTCCCGACCATCGGACAGTCTGCCTCTTTACGCCGCACTGGAGCGCTGTTATCAGGATGGTAAATCCGGGGTCCTCACCGTGACTCATGACGACACACGCACCCCTATCACAGTGTTGCAGGGACGTGTAATCAGCGTCATCAATCAGACAACCGCCGCCGGATCGGTAATGGGTCTTTTGGAAAGGTCCGGACTCATTGGTGAACGGGACGTGTTGCGGGCCAAGAAGGCCGCCCGGAAAAAGGGCCTGTTCATCGAGGATGCGGTGGTCGCGTCGGGGCTGGTGTCGGACGGCACCCTGGCCAGCACGCGCGAGAAGCTCTGTCTTGAAATGCTGATGGAACTCCTCATTCGTCGGGACGTAGCGGTGACCGCCGTCTGGACGGTGCGCAGAGGCACCCGCGAGATGTGCTCGCTGCCCATTCCATTCCTTCTACGCGAGGCCCAGCGCAGGGCTACCCATATCCCGACCATACAACGCGCCGTTCCTTCCAACAGCCTGGTCTTTATCAAGTCTTCATCCCTGACCGGCAAGCCCGGCGATGAACGATGGGAGGACCTGCAACTCAGCGTCGCTGAACGGCAGGTTTATTTCTTTGTAGACGGCAGGCGAACCGTTGCCGATCTCGCCCTTGCCACGTGCCAGTCCGAATTCAACGTGGCCCAGGCGCTGCACGCGCTCATGGAACTGGACCTGGTCAAGGCCTCCCCTGGAGCCGGCGCCGGTTCGGCCGGTACGCACGCGCTGCGTTCCGCCGTGTTGCGACTGACCTCGTTGGTGGCGGCGCTGGGATTGCTGTTGGCGCTGACCGCCGTGGCTCTGGATCTGCGTATGGCCGAGGATTCGCCGTCAAACAGGATCAACGAGTTCGACCCTTTCAAGGCCGTCAGGGCCGCTGGGCCCGTGGACAGGCTCAAGGGCGCCGTCAGGCTCTACGAAATGACCTACGGCGAGTCCCCTGATTCGTTCGAGGACCTCCTGAAGGAGCACTACGTGCTGCGCGACGACCGCAAGGCGGCGGCTACTTTCAAGATCGGCCAAGGTTATCTGTTGAAGTCCGGGCCCGCCGGGTCCGGTCAGGCCTCGGAGCGTAATGCAGAACACCCGACGAAAGGACGGACGGAAAAATAGTCCGAAGTCGCTGACGTTCGAAGACATGGACGCGTTCATGTCCCTGTGCGGCCGGCACGACGAAAACCTGAAACGGCTTGGATCACGTCTGGGGGTGGAGGTCAGGGTTCGCGGCAACCGGGTTTCCCTGTCCGGGGCCGACGGACCCACGGACCTGGCCGGTTCCATTCTTGGCCAGTTGTACGAACTGGCGTGCAAGGGCACCTCCATAGGAATCGAAGAGGTGGATCGTGGGATTGCGGTCCTTTCCAACGACCCATCCGCCTCTCTTCCAGACGTGATGAACCACTTCGTCAGGCTCCCGGTTACGGACGCACCCGTGGCCGCGCGCAGCCCCAACCAGCAAAAATACCTGGCTGCCATGACTGGAAACGAGGTCATAATCGCCATAGGACCCGCCGGTACCGGCAAGACGTTTCTGGCCATGGCCACGGCCGTTTCCCAACTGCTGAACAAGACGGTCAAGCGCATCGTGCTGACCCGCCCAGCCGTGGAAGCGGGCGAGAGGCTCGGCTTTCTGCCCGGCGACCTCCAGGAAAAGGTGAATCCCTACCTCAGGCCCCTATACGACGCGCTGTACCACATCATGGATGTCGAACGCGGCAACAGGCTCATGGCAAACGGTCAGATCGAGATCGCTCCCCTGGCCTTCATGAGGGGCAGGACGCTTGATGACTCGTTCGTGATACTGGACGAGGCCCAGAACTGCTCCATCGACCAGATGAAGATGTTTCTGACACGGCTTGGATACAACTCCCGGGCGGTCGTTACCGGCGATGTGACCCAGACCGACCTTCCCGCCGGCAGGCAGTCCGGTCTGGAGCATGCTCACAGAATACTGAACAGGGTCCCCGGCATCGTGTTCTGCGAATTCGACGAACAGGACGTGATGCGGCATCCCGTGGTGCGCCGGATCATCAGGGCATACGCGGATGAACGCCGGGATCGCCGCTCCGAAGAGGTAAAACATTGAGCCTGGTCATACTGAACAGGCAGCGTGCAATCCGTTTTGACCGAAAGACCGTGGCCTTGCGCCTGGAGGCCGTGGTGCGGGCCGCGGGCGTCGAGGACCGCGAGGTGGCCCTGGTATTCCTGTCGGACGCGGCCATCCACCGCATGAACCGCAAATGGCGGGGTATCGACCGGGCCACCGACTGTATCTCGTTTGCCGCCTGCGAGGGGGAGGGGGCGCAATACGCCGGCTCTGTCCTGGGTGACATCTTCATTTCCCTGCAAACCGCCGAGAGGCAGGCGCGAGGCTCCATCGAGGACGAGGTCGTCGCACTGTTCGCCCACAGCCTGCTGCACCTGATGGGACACGACCACGGCAC
>JAADHL010000325.1 GCA_013151875.1 Deltaproteobacteria bacterium | reverse complement strand
CGGTTTGTAGTACGACTGGCGATAAATAGGGGCCGGCAGCATGAATTGTCTTATGTGCTGTTTCATGTAGTCGGCCACCGCCGATGACTGGTCTTCAGATATCTCTTCGTTGATCAAGTGAATTCTATGAATGAAATCATGGAATCTATCGCCGGCTTTTTTTTCGACCGCCCGGATTACCCCAATTTCGAAATCATGGGATGCATTAGCGGGAACCAGCGATTCAAAAATTTCCTTTATTCCTGCAAGGAATAGATTGAAATCAGAGATAATCACTTTTACACGATCATCGATACTGCCGGAAATGACGCTTTCCACTCGACTGTATTTTTCCTCCAGGTCGCGCATGGAAGCCGCAAGTTGTGACGCCCTGTCCAAGGTATCAGGCACCAGGTATTCATCGTAGAAGGCCACGCCTACTATGGTGACGTCTCCGACAGCGCGTTGGTTGATCACATTTACTCGGCCCGAGTAGATTTGGATATCGTCAAAACTAGCAGTGAAAGATTCTATTATTTGTCCATTTCGAATCACTTCGCCGGCAGGAAGTTCGAATGCGACACCGCTGGATGAAACATTGACTAATTTACATTCTGTTATGTGATCGTCGAGTTCCTTATAACGAGCGGTGGCTGACTGGACTTTAAGCTGATCAGGGGTATATCTACTGGGTCTAAAGGACAGGTCTACACCCTTCGCCCCTTCTAAGTTGAAGTGTTTTCCACCACGGTGATCTCGTTCGGTTGTCTTAGTTGTTTTGGGCTCGGTTCCCTTATTCCCTTTCTTTTCCGAAATAGCCAATTTATTTCTACCTCATCAAAATGACCCCGCCATCAATTCCGCGACCAAGAGAGCATGTCAGCCTTGGAGGCAGCTTCTACCAGAGAGTGAGTTGCCGCATTGGTTGATTCTGTTCACGTGTTTCATTTTAATTTCTTCCGCGCGAGTTGAACGTGATTTCGAAACGGGTGCCTCCCTCCGGACGATCCCGATAATTGATTGTTCCGCCGTGGGATTCGACGGTCATGCGGGCCATGTACAGCCCCATTCCCATGCCCTCCTCACCCTTGGTGGTGGAGAAGGCGTCAAAGAGTTCATCTCGGATGTCAATCGGGATTCCCTTTCCTTCATCCTCCACGACCAGGCGCACGCCTCCATCGTCACCCGCCTTTGCCTCGATGACGATGCTTTGCCCCTGCTCGGTCGCCTGAACCGCGTTTCTGATCAGGTTGACCATGACCTGCACCAGCCTCTGATGATCCGCCATGACGGCAGGCAGATCGTCCTCGATGTTCACCTCCACCGAACGTTTTCTGAATTCGATGTCCATGCGGGCGACGGTAAGCGCGTCCTTTACGATGTCTTTTGGCGACACATCCCTCAGGTTCAGTTCGACTTTGCCGTCCTTGGAATACTCCTTCATGGCATCCAGTGAAACCAGGAGGTTGCGCAGGCCCGCCAGGCTGACCCTGACCGTGTCCTGGAGGTCTTCCGACACATCGCCCGTCGCGCACTCCTCTTCCAATAGCGCCAGCCCCATCAGGAAATTGCGGATGTCGTGGGTGACGCCGGCGGTCAACCTGCCGATGGTGCCCACGCGTTCGAGGTGCAGCATCCGCTCCTGGGCGTCATTCAATTCCTGGAGTGCCAGCGCCAGTTCCTCGTTTCGCAGGGACACCAGGTCCACCAGCCGCGCGATGGCGCGCCGTTGGTACACGTGGCTGCTGGCCTGGGCCACGGTCACCTTGATGGTGTCCGCATCCCATGGCTTGGTCAGGAACCTGAACGCGCCCGCCCGGTTTATTGCCTCGATTATCGCGGGGGTGTCGGTGTACGCCGTCAGCACGATTCCGGCCACGTCGGGATGAGATTCGCCCGCGCGCTCCAGGAACTCGACGCCGGTCATTTCTGGCATCCGCTGGTCCGTGATGATCACATCGATGGGGTGTGAATCCAGGACCTTGATGGCTTCAACGCCGGACTCCGCCGTAAAGACCTGATAGTCCGAATCCAGGACGGCGCTCAGCACGTCCAGGTTGGGGGCGTCGTCATCCACAAGCAGCAACGAGCGGTACAGAAGTTCGCCCACGTCGTAGTGCTCAACCAACCTTTTTAGGTTCTTGTCTACCATAACACGGTTAGTCTAGGCTCAGATTGAAACACTCACCAAGAAAACAACCAACAGAAAACTAAAAATAACCCAGACAAAACCGCATGTCCTTTCTTGGGCGGACAAACAGTCTCACTTGGCTATCCCACGCGCCCTGCTATAATCCGCCCCCGATGACTCGACGGAGATGAGATGGAGCCAATAGCCAAGGGATACTCGCACCGGGAGGTAGAGGCCCGCTGGTACGACGGGTGGGTGGATGCCGGGTACTTCCACGCCGAGGCGCAGAGCGACAAGGACCCATATTGTATCGTGATACCGCCTCCCAACGTGACGGGACACCTGCATATCGGCCATGCGTTGACCCTGACGATCCAGGATGTACTGATCCGATACAAGCGAATGTGCGGGTTCAACACGCTGTGGCTGCCGGGCACCGATCACGCCGGGATCGCGACTCAGATGGTGGTTGAACGGGACCTGGCCGCCAAGGGCGTCTCCAGGTTCGACCTTGGGCGTCGGAAGTTCCTGGACGAGGTGTGGCGCTGGAAGGACGCGGCCCATGCTCACATCGTGAAACAGATGAAGGCCCTGTCCATATCCGTGGACTGGGACCGCGAGAGGTTCACCCTGGACGAGGGCCTGTCCCGCGCGGTGCGCGAGGTCTTTGTGCGCCTGTACGAAGAGGGCCTCATCTACCGGGCGCAAAAGATGGTCAACTGGTCGCCCGCGATACGCACCGTGCTGTCCGACCTGGAGGTCGAGGAAAAAGAGCTGGAGAGCCACCTGTGGCACATAGCCTATCCCGTGGAAGGGACCGACGTCAGACTGGTCGTGGCCACCACGAGGCCCGAGACGATGCTGGGCGACACCGCGGTGGCCGTGCATCCGGAAGACGAACGCTATAGACACCTGATCGGAAAGCAGGTGAAACTGCCCCTGACCGACCGGCTTATCCCGGTGATCGGCGACGCCGAGGCCGTGGACCCCGAATTCGGCACCGGCGCCCTGAAGATCACGCCCGGGCATGACTTTACCGACTTCGAGGTGGGCCGGCGCCATGGCCTGCCCGTGATCAGCATTCTTACCGAGGACGCGCATCTGAATGACGAGGTCCCGCCGAAGTACCGGGGACTGGAAAGGTTCGAGGCGCGGGAAGTGGTGGTTAGGGACCTCGAGGAGCAGGGGTTCCTTGTATCGATAGAGGATTACAAGCACGTGGTCGGGCACTGCCAGCGCTCGGGTGTGGTGGTCGAGCCGACCGTGTCCCTCCAGTGGTTCGTCAAGGCCAAGACCCTGGCCGGACCGGCCCTCGATGCGGTCAGGAACGGCGACACGGTCTTCATTCCAAAGACCTGGGAAAAGACCTATTTCAACTGGATGGAGAACATCCGGGATTGGTGCATAAGCCGTCAGTTGTGGTGGGGCCATCAGATCCCTGTCTGGTATTGCCGTTCGCCGGGTTGCGAGGGCATCTACGTCGGAGTCGAGGACCCGGATGAATCGACGAAGTGCCCCGCGTGCGGCGCCGCTGACTGGAAGCAGGACGAGGACGTGCTCGATACCTGGTTCTCTTCAGCGTTGTGGCCGTTTTCAACCCTTGGTTGGCCGGACGAAACCCGGGAACTCAAGACGTTTTATCCGAACACCGTGATGGAAACGGGGTTCGACATCATCTTTTTCTGGGTGGCCAGGATGATGATGATGGGCATCCACTTCATGGGCGAGGTCCCGTTCGGCACCGTTTATTTTCATGCCATGGTTCGGGACGAGGCCGGGCAAAAGATGTCCAAGACCAAGGGCAACGTCATAGACCCCCTGGAACTGGTGGATGAGGTCGGCGCCGACGCCCTCAGGTTCACGTTGGCCACGCTTACCGCCCAGGGGCGCGACGTCAAGCTGTCGGTGGACCGCATCCAGGGCTACCGCGAGTTCGTGAACAAGCTGTGGAACGCAGCGCGTTTCGTGTTCATGAACCTGGACGATGTCGAGGGGCCGTTGACGTTGGACGGTCTGAAGCCCGCGCCCGCGGACCGTTGGATCCTGACCCGGCTGGACGACATGGTGGCCGCCGTGCGCGGCGCACTGGACGGTTTCAGGTTCAACGAGGGGGCCTCGGTCCTGTATCAGTTCGTCTGGCATCGCTTTTGCGACTGGTATCTGGAATTGGCCAAGGGCGCGCTCGCTGAAGGTGGACCGCGTCGCCGAACCGCCCAGACGGTTCTGGTCACGTCCCTCGACGGCATCCTGCGGGCGCTTCACCCGTTCATGCCCAACGTAACCGAGGAGTTGTGGCAGCGACTCAAGCCCTTTCTGGCCGGGCGCCCCGACAGTATCGTCGTCGACGCCTATCCCATGACCGGCGATGTGCCGAGGTTCGACGAGGACGCTCGGGCCATGGACGAAGTCCTGGACCTGATCAGCGCGGTCCGTGGCGTCAGGAGTCAGGTGCAGGTGCCCCCGTCGGAGCAGGTGGGGGTGCTGGTGAGGCCCGGCGGCCCCGAGGTCGCGGCCCATCTCGACATGCACCGGGAGGACATCCGGAGGCTTGGCAGGGTGGACGGCTTCGTCATCGATGCCGATGCGCAACGACCGGATGGAGCCGCTCTGGCGGTCCTGCCTTTCGCTGAATGCTATGTGGAGATCGGGGCTGAAAGGATCGAGGCCGAGATCGCCAGACTCAACAAGGCCATCGCCAAGGCGCGCAAGGGGCTGGAAGGTGTCGAAAGGAAATTGGAAAATCCGAAATTCATCGACAGGGCGCCTGAACAAGTGGTCCAGAAGGAAAGGCTCAAGGCGGCTGAACTCAAGGACGGCATCCAACGCCTTGATGAGGCCGTGAGATCCCTGGGAGGTTGACCCGTGCCGGATTCGCCCGACGCAATCTCGGTGGACGCCAACCTCTTTATCGAGGTGCGGGACAGGGTGTACCGTTACCGCGTGACGGGCGCGGTGACTTCGGTCGGTTCCGCGCGGGACAACGTGGTCCGTATTCGCGACGACTCGGTCACGCAGCACCACCTGCTGCTTACCTGGGTGGACGGTGACTTTTTCATGAGACGCGTGGGGGATTCTCCGGCGCGGCTCAATGGCGACGCCGTCGAAAACTACTCCGAGGAACTCCGTTTCGGCGACGTGATCGGCCTGGGCGACGTCAGGATCAGATTGCTGGAGGGCGGCAGGGTGGCGGACACGGCGGTAATGCTTCTGGTTCATCCCCGCGTCGAGGAAGATGTGCGGCCCTGGCAGGTGTTCGTTTCCCGCGGGACCGGACTGACGTTCGGGGAGGCGCCGGCGACACTTCCACTGGGGGGGGTTGGTCGCTCCACCATTGAAAACCTGGGTCGCGGCGCACAGTACGTGGTGCCGCCTGCAAAGGGGGGCGATACCCTACAGCTCAACGGCACGGATGTGACGCGCAGGAGGGTGTTGAAGGACGGCGACGTCCTGGGCCTGCCCGGGTATATCCTTCACGTAAGGGTACTGAGGGGCGAGGTGATGGAGGAGGCCGAAAACCTGTTGTGGCCGGAGACGTTGCGGCGCTTTTCGTTGCCGGAGGACGCATGAACGACGAGGAACGGACACTTTGGGCGGATGTGAACGGCGAGGTTGTGCCCGCGTCCGAGGCCAAGGTGTCGGCATGGGACCGAGGGTTCCTGTTCGGGGACTCGGTTTTCGAGGCCGTGCGCATCCACCACGGCCGGCCCGTGCTGTGGGACGTCCATACCTTGCGCCTGATGTCCAGCGCCCGAGGCATCCGGTTTGAGAACGTGCCGGATCCGGATGACCTGTTGCGTCGAACCATGGCGTTGATACGTAAATCCGGCCTTGATTCC
>JAADHL010000049.1 GCA_013151875.1 Deltaproteobacteria bacterium | reverse complement strand
GCGGGTGACCTCGTACGTGGAGCCAGGGATGATTTGTCTTGGCGCTGACATCTCGACCTATCTATCGAAAGCACGCCCGATCTGTTGCAATAAAAATTAACCTGGGTATGGAAAAGCGGGGTATGGGAAAAGCGTGACGTATCGTTCGTTGTTATCCGATCTTCAGGATATCGCGGGCCTGAGCGGGTGTGGCAATAGGGCGACCGGCTTCGCGCGCATATCTCACGGCCTCGCGGACCAATTCCCAAGACCCTTTGGCCAGGACTCCCTTGGAAATGAACAGATTGTCCTCCAGACCCACGCGTACGTGGCCCCCTCGCGCGATGGCCTCGCGAGCCAGGGGCAGTTCGAAGCGTCCCACCCCGGCCACCATCCAGGTGGATCCTTGCGGGATCGTGGACAGCAGGAAATCCAGTCTGTCCGTTGTCCCGGTCATGCCGCCTGGCACCCCCAGCACGAAGTCAAAGTGCAACGGTGCTGCCAGGACGCCTTTCTTTATCAGCAGGTTCACGTTGTCCACGAAGCCGGCGTCGAAGATTTCCATCTCCATCCTGACGCCTCGCTCGCGGGCCTTGCGGGCGATGGCCTCGATCATGGGGAAGGTGTTCACGAACACATCGTCCCCGAAGTTGACGGTGCCGGTGGAAAGGGTGCAGAACTCCGGGTCCAGGTCTAACGGCTGGGTCCTTTCCTCAACAGACATGCCGACAGCTCCCCCGGTGGATACCTGGATCACGGCCTCAGGGGCCTGCTTCCGTATCGCGTCCATTGCCTCGCGGAACACATCGCCGTCCTGCGTGGGTGTTCCGTCCGGGCGGCGCACGTGCAGATGGATGACCCTGGCGCCCTCTTTGAAACACCTGCGCGCCTCTTCGGCTAGTTCGGACGCAGTGTAGGGGACCACGGGACTCATCTCCCGGGTCACTTCCGCACCGCAGATGGCGGCAGTGATTACGAGGGGTTCTTTGCTCACTGTACACCCCCTTTTTGCTTGTCAACCGGCGTGACGCACGTGCCTACTGCGCGGCAGACCAGCAACGGCGCCTCCAACACTCTCGCTGCACTGGGTTCAGCGGGATCCCTCGATGCCTCGATGACCTTGAAGGCCGAAAACTCCATCTTGCGTGAAGTGCGTCCCTCACCGACGATGCGGCCTTTTGCCTCGATGTAGTCCCCGGCGTACACCGGAGCCAGGAATTCCACATCCTCGTAGGCGCGGAACAGGCCCTCGTCGCCGTCGCGACGGATCAGCAGTTCGGTGGCCACGTCCCCGAACAGGCCCAGTATCCTGGCCCCATCCACGAGTTCCCCGCCGTAGTGGGCATCATGGGCGGACATACGCTGGCGAAGCACTACTTCGTTATCAGTCATGTGAGGCTCCTTCTTTTCTTTACGCGGGTTGACGCCCGCGCTGGCGCACTTGCGCGGTTGTCCTGCAATCAACCAGTGTTTCACTGTAAAGCCGTTTCTCCTGAAACGGCCGCCTTTAGCCGGATTAAGACGTCGTCCCTACAACCTGGGTCTGGCAACGGCCACCAGGGACAACCCCTGGGGTAGATTGACGCGTTTTTCCAGCGCAAGCGCCAGGGGCGCAACCATTTCATACATGCCCAACTGTGCCGCAGGCAATCGGTCTCTGCCCAGTATCTTGCCGTTCAGCAGCCAACCGAACATGCCCAGAAAATTGAAATGGAACATGGTTTCGACCTCGAATCCGGCCTCTTCCAGATAGGCCGTAAGGTCGCCCTCACCGTATCGCCGAAAATGTCCCAGACCACGATCAAGGCCGCTGTAAAGAGACTGGTTCGCCGGCACCAGGAGCACCAACCGCCCACCGGCCCTTTCCAGGACTTTTCTTTTGTTTACCAGGGCCGCCCGGTGATCCTCGACATGTTCCAGGACGTTCAGGCTGACCACCGTGTCGAATCCTTCCTCGATCATGGATTTGGGAGGACGTTTCGATATATCCCAGGTCCGTGCCTTGAACCCCTCGTAGCCCGAAAACTGCTGGCGCAGCTTCTGGACCGAGTGGCGGTTGACGTCTGTCGCGGTAACGTCGCCCTTGGCAAGCAGAAAGCGGGTGATGTTGCCGGTCCCAGCCCCGACTTCGAGAATACGGCTGCCCAGGTAGGGCGTAATGGTACTGTAGACATGGGTGTTGAAGCTTTCGAGGGCGGTCATCTTGGAAAGGGTCTCTTCCACGATTCCGCCTTTCACGTAGTCGCTGTCAAAGACCGAATACTTGACGATGCTGTAAAGGGCCTCCAGTCCGTCCTTGACCCCGATCTTCTTGCCCTCGGCATAGGAGCGGCCATGGTACGAGATCGGCACCTCGTATAAGCGGTATCTCAACTTGGCAATCTTGGCGGTGATCTCTGGTTCGATCCCGAATCTCTCGGATTTGAGATTCAGGTCCTTTATCACTTCCGCCTTGAAGACCTTGTAACAGGTTTCCATATCGGTCAGGTTCAGATTGGTGAAGGCGTTGGAAAGAAAGGTCAGGGCCTGATTGCCCAGCGAGTGCCAGAACAGCAGCACCTTGCGCGTGTCCCCGGCAAAACGTGATCCATAGACCACATCAGCGTTGCCGTCCAAGATCGGGGCCAACAGGCGAGGGTAGTCGTTCGGGTCGTACTCCAGGTCCGCGTCCTGGACCAGTACAATATCCCCGACGAACGCGTCGAAACCTGTGCGCAGGGCCGAACCCTTGCCCCGGTTTACCGGGTGGTATAGGCACTTGAACGTCACGGAACCGAGCCGCTTCTTCGACACCCCGTGCTTTTCAAAGAAAGACGGGCCGGCAGCCTCGATGGACCGTATGAGATCCGTGGTTCCGTCCGTCGAGCAATCGTCGACGATCACAATCTCTCTGCTCAGTCCGCGCAGGTTCACCTTGAGGACCCTGGCAAGCAACGAAATCAGCGTTCGTCGTTCGTTGTATACCGGCACGATGATTGAGAGCGTCTTCACTGGAGATACCTCTTTCATTACGCGGGCTGACGCCCGTGCCGGCGCACTTGCGCCGGTTGTCTTGCGATCGACCCTCGTTTCAAAAGGCTAACGCCTGCGCCGGCCCCGGTTGCGAGGCCTACCGTCAGAGCGACCATCAAGCCGGTCCAAAAATTCCACGGCCCAGGTGTCACCCCTTTGCACGGCCTTCACCAAGTCATCCTGGTTTTCAACGTCGCCCAGGAAAACTGTGCAACAACGGCCGATCGAACCAGGCCCCCGCATGGGGCCGGTCCCTCCAATCACTGACTTACGCATCTTGACCGCGGCCTCTATTGCCAGGTTGTTCGGGATCCTCGACAGGTTGGCGTTCGCGACCTGAATAGCGTCCGTTCCATTGATATCGTAGATATCGTCCCTGAACAGCGGCTCGCGACTCCGGTCATAGGGATGCACCGCGATAAGGACGCCGCCCAACCTGTCGGCCACAGCCAGAACATCTTCCAGGGATTCAGGCACCTCCGGGTCTCCCGACCACTCGTCTGATTCGAATACGGCTGGGTCCGCGGGAATCCACAGCAAGTGACCTTTTTCGACCGCCAGTTCCACGCCGAAAAACAGGGCAAGTCCGTCGGCCTCGGGGCATTCGCGGGCCTCGTTCATGGGCGGCACCCGACCGTCACCGACAAGGCAAAGGCCGTCCAGGCCGGCCGCCGCTCCTGAGGTCATCAGTGCCGCCACGCCAGGGTCGCCATCATCTACCGGGGCTCTCACGTGCATGTCGATCAACATCTATCAACCCTCATAACGCATCAAACCACGAAGTTTACCAGCCGGTTCGGTACCACGATTTCCTTCCGGATCTCCTTGCCCTCGATGAACCGCTTCACGTTTTCATGTCCCCTGGCCAGCGACTTCAGGTCGTCGCCGGGTGTGTCCCTGGGCACCATCATGTCGCCACGCAGCTTTCCATTGACCTGTATGACCACCTTTACCTCGTCGTCCACGACCAGGGCGGGGTCCCAACTGGGCCAGGCGGCGTGGCATATGGAAGGTGAATGCCCCAGACGTACCCACATCTCCTCTGCCAGGTGCGGAGCGAACGGCGCCATGATCAACACGAGGTTTTCGATCACCTCGCGATGACGGCCGGCACACTTCATTGCCTCGTTCACCAGGGTCATCATCTGGGCGATTGCCGTGTTGAAGCGCATCCTCTCGATGTCCTGGGTCACCTTGCGGATCGTCTTGTGCAGAACGCGCCGCAGTTCATCTGGGGCCGGTTCATCCGAAAGTTCCCCATCACCCAGGCGCCAGACCCGATCCAAAAAGCGACGGGCCCCCAGGATGCCGGAGGTGCTCCATGGTTTCACCGCCTCGATGGGCCCCATGAACATCTCGTACAGCCTCATGGCGTCCGCGCCGTACTCCCCGACAATGTCGTCGGGATTGATTACGTTGCCCCGCGATTTGGACATCTTCTGCCCGTCCTCGCCCAGGATAAGACCCTGGTTGACCAGCTTGATAAAGGGCTCCGGCGTGGACACCACCCCGATGTCAAACAGGAATTTGTGCCAGAACCGGGCGTACATGAGGTGCAGCACCGCGTGTTCGGCCCCGCCCACGTACAGGTCCACGGGCATCCAGTGTTTTTCCTTGTCCGGGTCCACCAGGGCGTTTTCGTTTTTCGGGTCCAGATAGCGCAGGAAATACCAGCACGACCCAGCCCACTGTGGCATGGTGTGGGTCTCGCGGCGACCCGATTCCTCGCCAGTGGAGGGGTCCCGATACCTCAGCCAGTCCCCCGCGTTGGCCAAGGGGGACTCCCCAGTTCCCGACGGCTTGTACGACTCGACCTCCGGCAATATCAGGGGTAGATCGTCCTCGCCAAGCGGCATGACCGTGCCGTCATCCCTATGAATCAGGGGGAACGGCTCGCCCCAGTAGCGTTGCCTGGAAAAGACCCAGTCACGCAGCTTATAGCGGACCGCGGCCCGACCTTGGCCCTTTGCCTCTAGATCGGCCGTTATCGCCCGTTTGAACTCGGCGGTCTTCATGCCGTTCCATGGACCA
>JAADHL010000327.1 GCA_013151875.1 Deltaproteobacteria bacterium | reverse complement strand
GATATCATCCGGCGCCGCGCTGTAGCGGGGTATTTACAACCAGGGAATGTCAATGAAAAGGCTCCTGTCCGGAATCCAGCCAAGCGGCGAACTCCACGTGGGCAACTACCTGGGCGCAATCCGCAACTGGGTCGCCCTCCAGGACGAATACGAGGCCCTGTACTGCGTAGTGGACCTGCACGCCATGACCGTTAAATACGACCCCGCCGCCATGAGCGACCGGACGCACGACATGGCGGCCACGCTGCTGGCCTGCGGCATAGACCCGGAAAAAAGCACCCTCTTCGTCCAGTCGCACCTGACCGAACACTCCGAGCTGGCCTGGATCCTGAACTGCGTCACGCCCATGGGCGAGCTGTACCGCATGACCCAGTTCAAGGACAAATCCGCCAGGAACCAGCAGAACATCAATGTCGGCCTGTTCACCTACCCCGTACTGCAGGCCGCGGACATCCTCCTGTATCAGGCTGCCGCCGTCCCTGTGGGGGAAGATCAGGTCCAGCACGTTGAATTGACCCGCGAGATTGCCCGAAAATTCAACGGCCGTTTCGGAAAGGTATTCACGGAACCGAAGGCGCTGTTGACGAAAACCGGCAGGATCCGCGGCCTTGACGGACAGGCCAAGATGTCCAAGTCGCTGAACAATCAGATCCCGCTGCTGGCGGACGAGGAGGCCATAGCCAAGCTCCTGCGTCCCGCCTTCACGGACCCGGCAAGGCTCCGACGGACCGATCCCGGCAACCCCGAGGTGTGCAACATCTTTCCCCTGCACCATGGCTTCAGCCCCGACGCGGACGTGAAGCGGGTGGATGAGGAGTGCCGCAAGGCCGAAATCGGTTGCGTGGAGTGCAAGCGCCTGCTGGGCAGGAACATCTCCGACAGTCTTGCCCCGGTCAGGGAGCGCTATGAATCCATGGGGCGCGACCATGTACGCGACGTTCTGAGCCAAGGGGCTGAAAGGGCGCGTAAAATCGCATCGGCGACCATCGAAAAGGTCAGGGAAAAGGCGGGGCTTCTGGGCCGCAAGGGCGCAAAATGAGCTGGATCGAAGTCATGGCGCTGGGCGCCCTGCAGGGGGTCACGGAGTTCCTGCCGGTGTCCAGTTCCGGTCACCTGGCCCTTGCGGAACACCTGTTCGGCGTCCACCACCCCCAGACCCTGTTCGACCTGTGCCTGCACCTGGGCACCCTGGTCGCTGTAATCGGATTTTTCATGGCGCCATTGAAGGACACGCTGACCGGGACCATTGCCTGGATAGGGTCGATCGCACGGGGTCAGACCCCATCGGCGGACCAGACATCATCGGCCAGGGTCGCGGGCCTGGTCCTCGTCGGCAGCGTTCCCGCCGGAATCGTCGGTCTGGTATGGGGACACCGGTTGGAGGCCTGGGCCACGGATTCCAGCGTGGTGGGCGTCCTGCTGATCCTGAACGGCATCATGCTGCTGTCCACGCTTCCCGCGCTCCTTGAATGGACAAAAACGCGACCTGTAGCCCGACTCTCCGTGGTTGGGGCGCTGTTGATTGGCGTGGCGCAGAGCCTGGCGATCCTGCGCGGGGTGTCCCGATCCGGCAGCACCATCTCGGCGGCCAGGCAGATGGGCCTGTCCGCGGTGGATTCGGCCCGCTTTTCGTTCTTTCTGTTCATTCCCGCGATCATCGGAGCCCTGCTGCTGGAGATGAGCCATGGATGGCCCGAGGGCGTTTCACTCGGCCCCACCCAGGCCCTGGTCGGCGGTATAGTGGCCATGATCACGGGCGTATTGGCGTTGAAACTGCTCATGCGCGTCCTGCGCGCGGGCAGACTCTACTGGTTCGGGCCCTATTGCATCGCCATCGGGCTCGTGACCCTGCTTACCCAATAAGAGAGGCCAATGTCCGGCACAAACAAAGACCTGTCGCGGATCGAGGATGCGATCGAAACCTTCCGGCTGGGCCGGATGGTGATCATCGTGGATGACGAGGACCGGGAAAACGAAGGGGACATCGCGGTGCCGGCGGAAATGGCGACGGCCGAGGTCATCAACGAACTGACCAAGATAGCCAGCGGGCTTGTCGCCGTTGCCATGCAGCCGGACATGATCGACCGGCTGAATCTGCCCCAGATGGCCCCCCGGAACACGTCCCGGTTCGGCACCGCATACACCGTGTCTGTGGATGCCCGGGAGGGAACGACGACCGGTATCTCCGCGTTCGATCGGGCCCGTACCGTTGAGGTCCTGCTGGACGAGGAATCATCCACGGATGACCTGGTAGTGCCCGGTCACGTGTTTCCGCTGCGCGCGGTGCCCGGTGGGGTGCTGAAGCGCGCGGGCCAGACCGAGGCGTCCGTTGACCTGGCGCGTCTGGCTGGGCTCAGGCCCGCGGCGGTCCTGTGTCAGGTGCTGAACGACGACGGCGACGTGGCCCGGGTGCCGGACCTCCTGGAGCTGGGCCGCGCTCACGATATCCCCGTGATCTCCGTGGCCGACCTGATCGCCTTCAGGATGCGCAAGGAGCTGCTGGTCAGGGCCGTGGGACAGACCACCGTACCAACGCCGAGGGGCGAGTTCAGGTGCGTGATCTACGAGGATTCCCTGTCAGGAGGGGCCCACCTGGCCATGATCCGCGGCGAGTTGAACCGCGCCAGGCCTACCGTGGTCCGCGTCCATTCCGAATGCCTGACCGGCGACGTGTTCCACTCGCAGAGGTGCGACTGCGGGCCTCAACTCATGGCTGCCATGGATCGCATAGCGGAGGAAGGAGGGGTCCTCTTGTATCTGAGGCAAGAAGGCCGTGGCATAGGGATTCTGAACAAGGTCCGCGCCTACGCCCTGCAGGACGAGGGCATGGACACCGTGGAGGCCAACACATCCCTGGGCTTCCCTCCGGACATGAGGGACTACGGCATCGGGGCCCAGATCCTGGCCCACCTCGGCGTGGGCAAGATGCGTCTACTTACCAACAATCCACGTAAGATCGTGGGACTTTCGGGCTATGGCCTGGAGGTGGTCGAGCGCCTCAGTCTGGAGATCACCCCCCGCGGTGAACGAGATCGCACCTACCTCGAGGCCAAGAAGGCCAAGCTGGGGCATCTGCTGGAAAAGGTCTGAACCGGATCGGGAATGACAGCCGCGCCTCCACACGGAAAAGGCTTCCCTTTCAAGACACTGCTCAGTTTTCTAGGACCCGGGTTCCTGGTGACGGTGGGGTTTATCGACCCAGGTAACTGGGCCACCAACATCGAAGGTGGGTCAAGGTTCGGATACCGGTTGCTGTGGGTCATCACCCTCAGCACCATCATGCTGATCGTGATTCAGCACATGGCGGCCAAACTGGGTATCGCCACCGGAAAGTCCCTGGCAGCCAACATCAGGGAGCGCTTTTCCAGGCCGGTTTCCGCCTTTCTGGGCGGCACCATCGTCCTGGCCTGCGTTGCCACCGACGTGGCGGAACTCATCGGCGGCGCAATCGGATTCAACCTGCTTTTCGGCATGCCCCTGTGGGCAGGGGCCCTGCTTACGGTCCTTTTGGAGATTTTCCTGATCGTCAGCCAACGCTATCATCGGCTGGAAGCCATCATCATCGGCTTTTTGGGGATCATCGCGATCTGCTACGTGATAGAGATCCTCATCGTGGGGCCTGACTGGGCCGCGCTGGCGCCCTCCATCGTGGTCCCCAGCATCGACAGAAGCAGCATTTACGTGGCCATGGCGATTTTGGGCGCGGTGGTCATGCCACACAACATCTTCCTTCACTCGAACGTGATCCACAGCCGGAAGTGGGGCGTGTCGGATGACGAAAAGCAGAGCCTGATTCGCTATGAAAAGCTGGACACACTGTTTGCGATGACAATGGGCTGGATAGTCAATTCCGCCATGATCATCGTGGCAGCCGCCGTCTTTGCGCGAAACCACGTGACCGTGAGCAGCATCGAGCAGGCATCGGAAACGCTGAAGCCCCTGGCCGGACCTCTGGCGGGCTTTCTCTTTGCCGTGGCCCTGGTCTTCGCCGGTGTCGGCTCGTCCGTCACCTCCTCCATGGCGGAGGTCAACGTCATCACCGGCTTTCTGGGAAAACCCGAGGACCCCAGGACCCTGCTTTATCGGATTTCCGTTTTCGTCACCGCGATTCCATCGTTCCTCATCATCATGTTCAGCATGGATACATTCAAGATCCTGATCTTCAGCCAGGTGGTGCTGAGCATTCAGCTTCCGTTCACCCTCGTGCCGTTGCTGATTCTTTGTCGTGATAAAAGCCTGATGCAACGATTCAGGAGCGGCACGCTGGAGTTCGCGTCCGCCGTGGTGATTTCCGGAATCGTTATAGTTCTGAATGTCTATCTGCTGTATTCAACTCTTGCGGGTGGCGCATGAATGTCTACCAGAAGATTCTCGTAACCATGGACTGCTCACCGGTGGACGACGCCATCATCGCCCATGTTTCGTTGCTTGCAAGACAGAATAGCGCGGAGGTCTTTCTGCTGCACGTGGTCCATGCCCACACAATGGACCAGAAACGCGCCCTTGGCGAAAAGGCGGAAAAGCATCTGGAAGTACACCGCGCCGCTCTTGAGAAAGAAGGCGTAACCGCCCACGTGGTCTTTCGTATTGGGGAGCCGGAGGACGAAATCCTGAAGGAAATCGAGGAAAAGGACTATGACCTGGTGGCAATGGCCACTCATGGACACCACCTTCTGGGCGACATCCTGTTCGGAAGCGTATCCGACAAACTCAAACACAGCATCAGGGTCCCCCTGCTGTTGATCCGCTCTCCTTCCACCAGGTAGAAAGCAGGGCGGCAGAAAACCCTGACCCAAAAAACCCGACCGAAAATCCTGACCGAGGTTAATTTTTGGACATGATTATCGGCTTGAAAACCAACCTGGGTCGGGGGGATCCGATAGCCCTGAGAAAGGCCGCCGTCTTGAATTGATCCGCGCCACGATTACAATGGGTTCGCTCGGAGGTGGGGATTGTTCGACCGGCGAATCACGATTCTGGTGGGCCATTTCGGCAGCGGCAAGACCGAGATCGCGGTCAACGGCGCGTTG
>JAADHL010000330.1:4263-9293 GCA_013151875.1 Deltaproteobacteria bacterium | reverse complement strand
TCTGCGATAGAACGTAAAGCCCCCGGGGTCCATGAACGTGCGCACCTCGACGTCGTCGGGAAGCGCCCATGCATTGCCCGCGATGATTATCCTGCCCATGGCGCAAGTCCTACCCGGGTCTTTTCAGCCCTGGAACCCTGGGGCGCGGCTGGTCCTTCAGACCGGACCGAGCCTTGCCTCCACCGATTTTCTTTATCAGTCCCACGATCCCCTTTCCCATCTTCCACGACAGCCAGACCGCCAGCAGGGCCGCCAGGACCGCGGCGATCCACAGCACCACCGGACCCCAAGCGTGCCCCAGCTTCCTGATGGCATAGCTGCGTGCGCGCCGCCACGTCCCTTCCCAGAACATCACCGATTCACCGGTCGTGAACCTGTAGGCGCCCGAATAGATGTCATCATCCACGCTGACGGCGACCGAGTACGCGGTATTCGGCGTCAGCCCGCGATCAGGATGGATCACCACCTGGGTGGCCAGTTCCTCGGCAAGCGGAGTGGCGGCCACGGGGACCAGTCCCCCGATCGTGCCGGCCGACCTGAACGTGCCCCTGCCCTTAAGGGCCAGTATCTTGAGTCTGGCCAGGCCCACGTCGCCAGTTCCCGGGAGTGCGATGACCGACAACCTGATGTCGAACAATCGCAACTTGCGGATCAGAGCGGCCATATAGTCCCGCACTGCCTCTTCACGGACCCGCAGGGCCCCCGCGACCTTGGGAATGGCGCAATCCAGCACCTGTCTGGTGCATGCCCTGGACCCGCCTTCATGGTCCAGACCGGCACGGCCGGTGCGTGCGGAGCATTCCTTCGCCCTCGCGACGCATGATCTGCTTCTGCTGGCGCGGTCGCTTTCAACGTCGGCGAACCTCAGGTACCCGTCCCGTCCGTCCGAGATCAGGATGATTTCCCGCGAGGTGGAGGGATCCGTCGCAGCGGCCAGCATCCTGACCGCCGCCTCCAGACCACCCGTAGCAAACAGGTCGCCCACTGCCTCGCCGCTCCTCATGTCCAGAGGCGAATGCCCCCTGAGACGCGCGGCTTCCATCACGGCGGCGGCCTCGGGAATTCCGAAAAGACGGGGAAAGAGGCCCTGGCCCGCGGGAAGCGTTTTCAAACCGCCCGTCACCTGGGAGGGCGAAGAGAAGAGCCCGCCGCATCCCACGGCGCCTTGAGGTCCGTCGTACGGACGGCCCATGGCTTCGGACCTGAGCCTACCCAGGCAGTGCTGGTATTCGTTTACATCCCTCAGTTCCACCCTTGTTCCGTCGGGGCTCCAGATGACCATGACCTTGTCGCCATAGAAAACCACCCCGACCCTGGCGTCCTCGCGCAATCCGTTCAGTACGGCGTCAAGGGCCTCTTTCATGGCCTGGCCGACCTGTCTGGTGATGTCCGCGTGAGCCGCCATCACAATTATGGCCGCCTGCCGGATATCGGCCTTTCTGATGGACTTCATCCGGCCGTCGAATCCTGGCTCGGGAAGGCCCGAATCGAACCGGACAATGGGTTCCAGGCCCGCCGGCATGATCGGGTCGGAGCCCTCCTTCAGAAAGACGGAAACCTTGTGACGCAACAGTTCTTCGGATTCGCCGTCCTGATTCAGGGCGGTCACCTGGAGGCTCCATCCGCTCGGGTCCGCGGCGTTCACCCGGTCGACCTTGACCTGCGGAAAACTGGGCATCAGGCCCTGGGGCGCCGCCCGGGTCGAAAAGGCCGCCATCGCGACAATGAGCAGTATCTGTGCAGCGCGCCTCACCGTTCAGCACCCGAAATAGAAGGGAGAAACCTTGAAAAACCCCAATTTGATCCGAGACCCTTTCCTGTCGATCAGGAACTCGTGCCGGCCCGGCGCAAGGGTCCCATCAGCCGGCATGGTGCTGATTGCCACCCGCTTGAACAACGTACCGGTGGGTGCGGGCACTGGCCATCGCATGACCTCCCGACCGTCCACAAGGTGGACCGCCATGGCCTGCCGGTGGTCCAGAAACGGAGGCCACCAGATGGACACGTCACGACCGGGCACCAGCTCCCGTTCGCCTTTTTCCAGGAAAAGCAACGACCCGCGTCCGGGGATGGGCCGCCCCAGGAGCAAAGCCCCGGCGACCATGGCTAGAAACCGCCTGCGTTGGATCATCTACCTATTCGTTCCAGTTCGCCGTCAGCCTGGCGACCTCTTCGCGGGCCGCTTTCGGGATGTCGGTCCACTGTATGAACAGGTCGTAGGACAGCCACAGCAGCACGACATCGAACACGGTCCTTTCCGGCATGACCTTGAATACGACCCCGGCCACGAACGCCACCAACGCCGACACCCAGACACAGGTCAGGATTATCTTGAGGTGCCACGACCACTCGCGGTCATGGTGGCCTATGAACGGCATGCGCGACAGGTTCATGAAGCTGGCGTAGACAATCAGGACGACGCCGACCCAGGCCATGGCGCCGGTGCTCAAAAAGAGGTGCGAATTCACCAGCGACACATAAAACAACGCGGCCATCGGCCTGGGAAAGCCTATCCAAAACCCCGGGACGTCCAGCTTGCGCACGTTGAAACGGGCGAACCGGATGCACCCGAACACGGCTGGAAACATGGCCACGGTGACGGAGATTGCCGTCTGAAGCTGCGAGCCCTGTTCGATGCCGGGCAGTGTGACGTACTTCTGGTATGCCAGATACAGCAAAAAGGCCGGCGCAATGGAATAGCTGGTCAGGTCCGCTACGTTGTCGAACTCGGCGCCGAACCGGTTCATCTGGCCCAGGGCCCTGGCCACCTTGCCGTCGAATATGTCGAACACGACGGCCAGGATGATCAGGAGTCCAGACCAGAACACGTAGACGCCGACATCCTCGCGCGGCGCCCCCATGCCCTCCATCGCCACCAGCACGCCGCCCAGACCCAGCGTGATGTTGCCGACGGTCATCAGATCCTTTGTCTTGAAGAACATGCCGTCCCTCGTGAAACCAAGCCTTACATATGCCTAGAAGACCAAAAAAAGGCGACCATCGCAAGAAAAAGGTGACAGCCGCCTTTTGTTCAACGATCAGGGCAGAACCGTTCCGCGAAGGGAATGAGCCTTGATCTCGTCAATACGGACATCGACCAGGTCGCCCGGACCAATGGATGCGCCCTCGGGAGGCGGGAAATTCACTATGCGGTTGGTGCGCGTGCGACCCATCCACTCAAACCCGCTGGCCCTGCTGGGGCCTTCCACCAGGACCTCCTCCACCCTCCCCAGAAACCGGGACATCCTTTCGGCCATGATCCCGTCCTGCAACGTCTGGAGCTCTAGAAGCCTTGCCGCCTTGACCTCCTCGGGCACGTCGTCTTCCATGCGTACGGCCCTGGTCCCGGGTCTTGGCGAGTATTTGAAGGAAAATATGGCGTCAAAACGAACAGCGCGTATCAGGTCCAGGCTCATCCGGTGGTCCTCGTCGGTCTCGCCCGGGAAACCGACGATGAAATCCGTGGAAACGGCGATGTCCGGGCTGGCCTTGCGGGCCGTGTCGATACAGCGCAGGTATTCGCGGACCGTGTAGCCCCTGCGCATGAGCTTCAGGATGCGATTCGAACCGGATTGAACGGGCAGATGCAGGTACTCGGCCAGTCTTGGAAGCCGCCCGAAGCACTCCAGCATGCCCTGATCAGCGTCCGCCGGGTGCGACGTAACGAATCGCAGCCTGGACAATCCTGGTATCCCGTCCAGGCGCTCCAACAGACCAGTGAAATCGGGTCCGTCCTGCAGGTCCTTCCCGTACGAGTTGACGTTCTGGCCCAACAGGGTCACGTCACGCACCCCGGAAGCCACCAGGGAACGCACCTCGGCCTCCACCACATCCGCCGGCTTGCTGACCTCGCGGCCGCGCACGCGGGGCACGATGCAATAGGTGCATACCTTGTCGCACCCCTTGATAATGGTCAGAAAGGCCGTCGGCCCCCTTTCAACGGCCGGATCCACGCCGACGAATTCGTATTCCCTGCGTTTCATCCGCCTGGTGTTGGCCACCCGGCGCCCTTTGTGCGTGGCGGCCAGCATGTCGGGCAGGTCCAGGATGTTGTCCGTGCCGAACACCAGATCGAGCCATGGCAATCGGTCCAGCAGTGCGCGGCCGTGCTGTTGCCCGACGCAGCCGCAGACACCCATCATCATGTCCGGGCGGGATTCCTTGAGGGGTTTGAGCCGGGTCACGGTTCCAATGACCTTCTGCTCGGGCCTGTCGCGCACGCTGCACGTATTCAACAGAATCAGGTCGGCCATGGCTGGATCGTCCGTTTCGCGATAGCCCAGCGGCCTCAGCACCTGCAGGATGCGATGCGTGTCGAACACGTTCATCTGACATCCATAGGTAATGATGTGTACAAAGCGTGAGTCAGCCCCGTTTTCGCGCCCTTCGTTCATCCTGTCGTCCGGCCCCAACATGGGGGCAGATGCTAGCGCGATGGACAGTGAAATGAAAGGACCGCGCCGGCGGCGGCCGATCATCGGTCTGGATCGAAGGCCGCTGGACGCCGGAGGCTTGCGCGATGCAGGCGGTGGATTTGGGCTGGTCGCCTGATCTTGAAAAGCAGCTCCTTCCTTAGTAATGTCGGCACGCCCAGGAAACCAAGGAGAAGCCTCGATGGAACAAACGCCCTCAAAAGGACGCCTGCTGCCCGAAAACGCCTATCGGAAACTCGCCCCCGGCGAGACCTACGAACCCATCGTTCCGGCCGACAGCAACATGCCCGAGGTCACGGGCTGGTCAATCGGTTTCGGACTCCTGATGGTTGCGGTGTTCGCGGCGGCGGCCGTGTACATCGCGCTGCGGGCCGGCAGTGGGATCGAGGCGGCAATCCCCATCGCCGTGGCGGCAATATTTTTCGGCCGTTTCCGCCGAAACAAAAGCACCATTCTGGAAAACGTCATCGTCCAGTCGATTGGGCAGGCATCGGGAGTCGTGGCGGCTGGCGCGGCTTTCGTGGTTCCCGCCCTGTACCTCAACCAGATCCCGAACGTGTCGTGGTGGCAGATATTTCTGGCCTGCTTCATTGGCGG
>JAADHL010000330.1:0-4257 GCA_013151875.1 Deltaproteobacteria bacterium | reverse complement strand
GTGCTGATCATCCCGATACGCAAGTACTTCGTCAGGGACCGTCACGGCGAACTGCCCTTCCCGGAAGGGACCGCCACCACTGAAATCCTGGTGTCCGGCGAGTCGTCGGGCGGGGGCGCAGGCAAGATCCTGGTTGCGTCCTTTTGCCTGGGCGGCGTCTATGACTTCCTGGTCGAGACCTTCCATGCCTGGAATCCTTCCCTTACCACCAAGGTCCTGCTGGGCAGGGCCGGTCAGTGGCTTGATGGATTCCGCCTCGAACTGAAAATGACCTCCATCGCCGCCCTGTTCGGCCTGGGTTACATCATCGGCCTGAAATACTCCGCGATCATCTTCGCCGGTTCAGTACTGGCCTACCTGGTCATGGTGCCCATGCTGTTCCTGATCGGCCAGCACCTGCCGGAGTTCACTTACGCGGACGGCGTCTACCACATAGCCAACATGAGCGGCAGCGACATCTTCGGCGCCTTCATCAAGCCCATAGGCATAGGCGCCATAGCCGTGGCGGGCATCATCGGCCTGATCCGCATGGGAAAGATCATCGTCAGCTCGCTGTCGCTGGGCTTCAAGGGCATCGGCAAGCAAAAGGGTGCGAGCGCCTTGCGCACCGACTGGGACATGAAGCCCTCCACCGTGCTGCTGACCCAACTGGGCGCCACCCTGCTGATGGGCGTCCTGTTCTTTGTGGTCTGCATGCAGCAAAGCGAATACTCCGTGACGCAGAGCCTGATTTACTCGCTCATCGGCATGGTCATTGCGTTCCTGCTGTGCTTCCTGTTCACGCCGGTCGCGGCCGAGGCCATCGCCATCGTCGGAGTCAACCCGGTGTCCGGCATGACCCTTGTTACCGTTGTCATCAGTTCACTGGTAATGGCGGCGGTGGGCCTGTTCGGCAATGCCGGGATCTTCGTGGCGCTGATAATCGGCACGGCCGTATGCACGGCGCTGTCCACGTCCGGCGCGCTTATCTCGGACTTCAAAATCGGTTACTGGGTCGGGGCCACCCCCCGCAATCAGGAAATCTGGAAGTTCGTCGGCCTGGCCGTTGCCGCTCTGGTGGTGTCGCTGGTCATCCCCCTCATGGACCAAGGCTATCACTTCCTGATCGAGAAAGGAGGCCATCTGGTGTCCAACGAGGAGGTCCTGCCCGCGCCCCAGGCCAACATGATCGCGGCCGTGGTGCGCGGACTCATGACCGGTGGCGAGCAGCCCTACCTCCTGTACGCCCTTGGGGGGCTCATCGCCATTCTGGTCACTATGGCCGGTATACCGACGCTGGCGTTCGCCCTCGGCATGTACCTGCCCATCTCGCTGACGTCCGCCCAACTGGTGGGCGGGTTTGTCGCCTGGTTCGTGGCGCGCAGCGGCGGGTCGGACAGGGTCAGGGAGGCTCGTAAAAGCCAGGGCATGCTCATTGCGTCGGGCATGATGGCCGGGGCCGCCATATTCGGGATCATCAGCGCCGTGCTGCGGCTGAAGGAAACCGGGTTCGCCATAAAACACCTGAGTATCGGCGTGAACTTCCTGGAGGAAACCAGCTCCACGGGCGAACCGATCCTGGGGCACAAGGCGGCCGAATGGTTCGCCGGATTCACTGGACAGGCAATGGGCCTCGCGATGTTCCTTGTCCTGATAGCCTGCACCTACCTCCTGGCCCGCTGGGGCGCGAAGATGCAGATGAAGGAAGAAGAAGAGTAGTGGTTCCCGGTCCGATCCGAGCGTAGGATTGACGCAGCCGGAGCCGCACGGATCGTCGGGCTGGTTTGACTTTTTCCTTGCCAGACGTTATCAATCCGCGTTCTTTTCTTCCGGAGCAAAACGATGCACCCCGAGCGATACCTGTTCACTTCCGAGTCAGTTACCGAGGGCCATCCCGACAAGGTGGCCGACCAGATTTCCGACGCCATTCTGGACGCTCTCATTGCTCAGGACCCAACGTGCCGAGTCGCATGCGAGACCCTGGTGACCACGGGCCTCGCCTTCGTGGGTGGCGAGATCACGACCGACGGGTGGGCCGACATACCCTCCGTGATCAGGGACACGATAAAGAGAATCGGATATGACGATCCGGTCATGGGTTTCGATTCAAAGACCTGCGCGGTCGTGACGTCCATCGACAAACAATCCCCGGACATCGCGATGGGCGTGGACCGGGGTTCGCCCGAGACGCAGGGCGCGGGCGACCAGGGCATGATGTTCGGCTACGCCTCGAACGAGACCGCGGAACTGATGCCCTTGCCCATCATGCTCGCCCACAAGCTGACCCGCAGGCTGGCCGAGGTCCGCAAGGACGGTACGCTGCCGTTCATCAGGCCGGACGGCAAGTCCCAGGTTTCGGTGCAGTATGAGGGCAGCATGGCGCGTCACGTCTCGGCGGTGGTCGTTTCCAGCCAGCACAAAGAGGAAGTGACGCTGGACGAACTGCGGGACGCGGTTACCGAAGAAGTGGTTCGCAAGGTGATCCCGGCCGACCTCATGAGCGACGACGTAAAGATATTCGTCAATCCCACCGGCAGGTTCGTGGTCGGAGGCCCCATGGGCGACTGCGGTCTGACGGGACGCAAGATCATCGTGGATTCCTACGGCGGCGTGGGGCGCCACGGCGGGGGCTGTTTCTCGGGAAAGGACCCCAGCAAGGTGGACCGCAGCGGCACGTACTACGCACGCTACGTAGCCAAGAACGTGGTTGCGGCCGGCCTGGCCGACAGGTGCGAGGTCCAGGTCGCCTACGCCATCGGCGTCGCAGAACCGGTAAGCGTCCTGGTCGAGACATTCGGCACCGAGAAGGTGCCGAACGGCCGCGTCGTCGAACTGGTAAAAAAGCACTTCGATTTCAGGCCGGGAATGATCGCCGGCCAATTGGACCTGCTGAAGCCGATATACACCCCCACTGCCGCATACGGCCACTTCGGCAGGGATGAACCTGGATTCACATGGGAAAGGACGGATCGCGCCGCCGCCCTCAAGGCCGAGGCATTTTAGACAGGCTGCCCCAACCCCATATTCTTCGTGCATTTTTTTACGGTGTGAGTGTGGATGCCCCGTTTTCATGATCACATTGCCGTTTGAAACGCGCCGGAAACGGGGCATGCAACGCGAATCGCGGACAGTGTCCGTAAGGCGCTCGCAAAGCACGGATCTTGCAGAACAGGACAGCCATCCTGCGCGGGGTCCGGTTCCGTGGCCTTGTAAAGCCCCTCGAAACGCGGGGTTGTGCGCAGAGATCAATGCGAGTATGATGCGCCGGGTTTTGACCCAGCGAACAGCGCGAGGTGATCCATGAAGATGGCTCTGAAGGTCCTTTCCACCGCTGCATTCCTGCTCTTCGCGGTCCAGGCTCACGCCCAGGAAAAGGCAAATCAGGAAAAGGCCGATCCGAAAAGCGATGCTACCGTAGAAAAGGCCGCTGCAACGACCGAACAGGGCGATGAGGGAATTCCCGATTCCGTGGCCCTGCTGACCGGCTCATCCACCGGCGGCAAAAGGAAGATCCCGTTCGGCGGATTCCTTCTGCTGGAAACCCAGCTCGGCTCCGGCACATTCGTGCAAGGGGAATCCAAGACGCCCTTCTTTGCCTGGTTGCTGTCGATAAGGCCGCGCTACTACTTCACCGACAACATCTTCGCTGAACTGCGCATCGACCTCCAGCAGGAACTGACTACGTCATACGCCACAACGACCACAAAAAAGCGGCAGGTGATGCCGTCGGACACTCTGCTCACCCTGAAATGGCAGAACGCCGCGTCCTACGAAAGGTGGCTGATGTTCTCGCCCTACATCAGGTTCGGCGCCCCATCCTCTTACGAAAGCCATTTCCGTGACCTCTACCTGTCCCTTGCCGCCGGTTTCGACCTCAGTTCCATTCTGGGCCCGATAGTCCTGACCTATTCCTTCCGTTTCAACAAGAACTTCAACGAAAACACCGTGGCGACCGTGGACAAGGACGAACTCAGGCCGGTGGCCGCTGTCAGGAGCGGCGGCGCGGAGGACCTCGGCTCGTCGATCGCCACCGGCATCAACAACACCAGTTTCTCGATCTTCAACAGCCTGATGATGTCCATAATGTTGAGCGACGAATGGACCTTGACCGCCCAGTTCGCCATTGCCAACGCCTGGACCTACGCCAACCTGCCGATCGACAACCAGTCGGGGGTGGGCGCCACCGGAGGACGGGGCCAGAAGGACCTCATGTACGGCGTTGTGGACCTGACCTACCAGCCGTTCCAGCACATCGGGTTCTCGCTGGGCATCAGCACG
>JAADHL010000156.1 GCA_013151875.1 Deltaproteobacteria bacterium | reverse complement strand
CGCAGTTCGCGATATTCACAAACCTGCTACAGGACCCGTCTGGTTTCTACAGGCACGCGTACAACTGGCCGGACCAGAAAGACGGCGTGTTCTGGGGTCGTGGGAACGGCTGGGTTGCGGCCGCCGGGTACGAATACTTGCGGGTACGCCGGAACCGGGGCGAAACTGACATTGATGCGAAACAGGCCGCGGGCCGTCTCATCGATGCAGCGCTGGCCTCACAGGACCTGGCATCGGGCATGTGGTGGACGGTGCTCAATCGCCCGGGCGAGACCTACCTGGAAACCAGCGCCACCGCCCTTTTCGCGTCCGCCATGGCGCGTGGATACAGGTACGGATACCTGAACGACGGGGTGCTGGGCGCCGTCTACGCGGCTGTGGAAGGCATCAAAACCCGCATCATCACCGACGACGAGGGTCGGCCCGTAATCACGGACATATCAGGACCAACCGGACCTGGTTCATTCAAAGGCTACGCCGCCGTAAAGATTGTGGAGGACGCGCCCTACGGAATCGGCGCTGTCATCATGGCCCTGGTCGAGTCCTCCGGCCTGCCGTAAAAATCCCAACCCAGGTTAATCTCAACTACCCTCGCCTGAAGGCGAGGGGTTGGATACGCGAGTCCCCTCACCCAGGTTGGTTCTTCTGTTGTTCCCACCTAAAGATAAACATCCTGGATTTCAGGCTACATCAGAGCATGGTCACAGCCGAAACCTCACACATGACGGCCGTGAGTAAGGCCCCATTGATGAAATAATCCCCTCAGGACAGACTTGCCCCCGGCTTGATAGTCTTAACTGTCTGTCTGTTTGGGTGAAACAGGAACCACTCACTCAAGGCGGAGGAATGGCCTGCACTTGAACAATGTCCCGCAACGCGTAGGTGCCGTAAGGGAAGACTGCATTGAGGTTTCCTGCCTTCCATTGACTGAATGCCTGGCGATAAGCCAGCCTGAAAAGCTTCAACTGCTCGATCGCCTGGATACGGATTGACTTGTCACGAGCAGCTACCATGGGATTACGTGCGCGGCGTGGCGCTCTCGTAGACGGCGAATCGGTTGGGCGGATATTCAGGGCAACCCTTGAACCCATGAACGAGCGGCCTTCCTGATTACACTCCTGACCAATTTCTTTTTCACTTTCTGCCAAACGTTCCCTTACCAAGTCCTGCCACTCTTCATCAGTCAGGACTTCGAACCCCGAAGGTCGCTCCAAAGTAAAGGTTACTTTCTTTGGCATGGGCCCCTTGGAGCGGAAGAAGTGCTTCGGTCGCTCAAGACTCACCTGAACTCCGAAACGCATGGACACGGAGTGCGCGCCAGGCCAGTGCCTGGCCCTGGACACAAGACCGGCGCGCACGGGGTTGATAATGGTGTACATGATCTTGTCCAAGGTATCCTGAGGCGTCTGAAGGTGGACCATGCTGTAGCTGCCCGGAGCCCAGAAGTTCTCCCACCTGCCGTGCAGGGCGTTGAACGCCTTTGCCAAAAATTCGTTGAACCACGACATAAAGGCCGGTAGGTTCCCGTTCGTGTCGGTGAGCACCAGATGATAATGGTTGGACATCACACAATAACCATGGATATTGACGGAGTACTTTTGGACAGCGTATGCAAGGCAGTACTCGAAGAATTGCTTGATGAGCGGAGCCGGCCTCAGCAAGAACATCCTTTGCGTAGTCCTGCGTGTGACCAAATACGTTGAGCCCGGAATGATTTGCCTTGGCGCAGACATTTCAAATGCCGTATTGCAATGTGGCCGGGACAGTATCGAAACCATCTCCGCCATTTTCCGTCCCTTCCGATGAGACCTATCGAAAAAAGCCGAGAATTGTTTCGTAGAAAATCAACCTGGGTGTGGGTTAGTAAGACTTCAAAAAGCCAGCTGAACCTGGGTGCGGAAGCGGATGTCGTTGAAGGTGCCGGAGGCAGTGGTCCGCGGCAGCCATGCAAAGTCGGACTGCCATTTCAACTGGTTTCCGATGATGTACACATTAATACCCACGGATAGTTCATGCCGGCGTTTCAGATCGCCGGCCTTAGAGTAGCGCCTTTCCAGATCGGACTTTTCGTCTGGATCCGCGACCCCGGCGATGATCGCGTCTGCGCGATCCCTGGCGTCCGAGCGCAGTGCATCCAGTACCTGAAGGAAGGCGTATCTCATAGCCAGTTCGTATCGACCGGCGATCAGATACGAAGCCTGGGCCTGCGCCCCAAGGAGGCCGGGACGCGTGTCATCCATACCGTCCCCCATCTGGACCAGTCCAAGGTTAGCGAACACCGACATCGAAAACCCGTATGCCTTCAGCAGGAATTCGGGTGCCAACCGGAAGGCCAAGTCCTGCGCGCGCTCGGGACGTATATCCCATGCCGTGCTGACCCCGACCGAGTAGCGAACCGGCCCGCCCGTGAAATCCGTGTCCGTGAGCGTGTCGATCCCGCCCGAGTTGTACGCAACGTGCGCGACGATCTCGGGGTGCAGGCCGTCGTAGGGGTCGGGTCCGGTCAGATCGGACCTATTGGGTGCGGTCTCGCCGTAGATCCCAGACAGCTTGACGGCGTGCGACGCCCGCGTATTCTGGCCCGTGAACACGCCCACCTCGTACTCGATCGGGGCGGGCTTCTCGTATCCGTTATGGAACGCGAACCCGACCTGCCTCTCGGCCCCAAAATACCCGCTGGTAATGGCCCAGTCCACCAGGGTCAGGCGCTGAAAGGACTGGATGCGGTAGCGAGAAAAGGGGACCTTGAATATGCCGGCGCGGACCCGCAGGTCGTCCGTGGCGCGAAAGTTCAGAAACGCGTCCATTATTTCCAGATCGTCGGGCAGGACGCTAAAGTGCAGCTTGAAGGTGAGGCTGCGGGTTCCGAGGTTTCCGCACAGAACAGGTCGCAGGCGCCTCAGCCTGGGACGCACGGTGTCTTTCCTGCCCCCGCCGGAGTCCTTGCCGTCGTATTGCAGCAGGCCCTGGATCGCGGTCGAAAAACGCAGGCTCCAAGCGCCGTCCTCTGAGGACACGACCAGGGGGTCGATGCGGTCGGGCGGCCCGTCAGTGGAAGCAGCGCCGGACGCCGACGCCGCGCAGGGCACGAGCGCCAGGACCAGCGCAATCCCCGAGGTTGCCGCATAAAGGGAAATGTTCGTTCACTCTGGCGGTCCCAGCCGCCTGCCGCGCGCAGACGCTCGACCTCTGCCTTCGCCATCTCGCTAAGCGTAACGTAGTCGGTCTTGGCCACCCGGTTCAGCGGAAACTCCCCCGGCTCCACCAACACGTAATGTCCGGGCCTCATATAGGACGCCAGTGTTTCCTTCGCGTGCGCCTGAAGTTCCTCGACGGTCAGTTCCGCGCCGGCCTTCTTTTCCACAAAGGCCACAATACCCTCGCTGAACACATCGTGTTCCACCCCGACAACGCCGACCATACCGACCTTGTCCTCGAGTTCCGCCAATTGCTCCTCAACCTGGGCAGGGAACACCTGGTAGCCTTTGGGTTTGATCACCCACTTCTGGCGGCCCGCGAAGTGCAGGCCCTTGGCGTCCTTGAAACCCAAGTCACCGGTATACAGGTATCCGTCCACGCTGATGGTCCGCGCGGTCGCATCCGGGTCGTTCACGTAGCCCAGGAAAGTCTGAGGCCCCTTGAAGCAGATGTTGCCGGTCTCACCTTCCCGCAATTCATCGCCCGCCGAACCGTCCTCCTTCATCGGCCCCCGGATCGACATGGGATAGACGGGCATGTCGTAACCGATTCCCGCCAGGATGTCGTCCACGGTGCCGTCGAGGGGCGAGTAGGTGGCGAAACCCGCGGTCTCTGTAAGGCCCAGTCCGGTGCCGAAGCCCGGCGCCATGGCGGACAACTTCTCCAGGAACTGGCGCGACACCTGCTGTCCCCCGTACAGCGCGAACCTGAGGCTGTCCAGGTCGAAATCTCCATAGTTGGGCAACATCCACTCCATATTGAACAGGGCCGGGATCTGGCCAAAGCAGTTGACGCGGTAGTCCTGAATGGCCTTGAGCGACTTCTCGGCGTCGAAGATATGCAGGATTACTACGGTCTGGCCGAAGAACAGGGGCGTCATGAGCTGTTCCGTCTGGCACCCCACGTGCGACGGCGGCAGGTTGACCAGCATCCTCGCGTTTTTCGTCATATCGAAGGCCTCGCCCAGGCACATGTTCTGGCAGGTGATGTTGCGATGGGAAAGGAGCGCCGGTTTTGGGTAGCCCGTGGACCCGGTGGTAAAGATGACCAGACAGCCGTCGTCCTCGCCTATGGAACCCACGACCTCGACGTACTTCTTCATCAAGGGGCTGCCCTCACCCGCGGAAAAGGCGTTTACCGCGAGTTGAGCCGCCTCCGCCGCGAACTCAAAAGCGGCTTTGGCGCCATCGAGCACGTCCTGCTCTGGAGGGGAAAACTGGATCAGGTGTTCCACGAACGGACAATTGGCACGCACTGCCTTGGCCAGCTCCCTGAAGTCGGCTGCGTCGGTTTTTCCCAGGAAGCCGTAGCCCTTGGCATGGACCAGGGACAGGCTGCGGATCACCTCCGGTGGCTTGAGCCTGAGGTCCAGCGGCACGAACCGCACGCCGATCTTGAAGCAAGCGTACTCCAGGAAAAGGTGCTCGGTCAGCAGCGGCAGGGACGTGGCGAAGTAGTCGCCCTTGACGAAACCCATGTCCAGCAGCTTCATGGCCATGGCCGTTGTGGCCTTATCGAAGCGTTCCCAGGTTACTGTTACCTTGGTGTCGGCGTTGATGACCGCCAGGTCCTGAGGCGTTTCCTTTGCCCATTTCGCGACGATCCCGTGCAGCAGATGGCGATCCGCGAAGTCCCGCTCGAAGTTGTCCAGGGTGCACTGGGGCACGCCGTCCCGTTTTGCTATTTCGACCATTTCACGTCCTCCGACTCGGCAGGGTTTTCGACCGATCCCGACTATTGCAAATCGTCTGTGGGCTGACAAGGGCAGGCGTTACACCCAAATCCACCGTCAAATCTGCGTCAGAGACGGCGGAAACGAGTGCTTTGGCAAGGCAGCAAGCCGATTTGGGCGCAGGCGTACTGGAT
>JAADHL010000160.1:5102-8768 GCA_013151875.1 Deltaproteobacteria bacterium | reverse complement strand
ACCCGCGCTTATCAGACACAGGGAAATCAACCCCAACAGAACACGTCCGGAACCAGCCTGTCCCAAACCAGCCGGTCCCAGGTTTCCTATTTTGAACATACCTGCACCTCCAAAAGCGGCTTCAGGTCTTTGACGTTTTGGCACTCTGGGTCCTCACAGGCCAGGAACAGGGGATCGATGAACCGTATGAATCGATCGTAGGAGGCAGCGGCGTCCACCGCCAACAGACCCACGCCCCCGGCAAGTCGGTTCAGGGCGCCGGCCTGTTTCATCGGGGCCACGTCAACCACTTTGCCGTTCTTTAGCGTGCCGACGCGTATCTCATCCGGTCCCAGAAACACCACGGTCGAAATCCTGGCGGGCAGGTCCTCGGAATCATCGGTCACGCCCAGGGGCTTGCATTTCAGGACGCCGTCGCCCTGCACGCCCAGGGTGCGCGCCTTGACCGGCACCTCCCTGAACTGAAGCCGACCCAGAGTGGCCTTGCGGTTGATGCCGTCCCGGCGTCGCCTTGCACCGAAATCGATGTACCTTGGCGTGTACCTGCTGAAAATAGAGACGAGGCGCGCTGGAATGGACATTGGGGCGTTCTTGTCCATGGACACCACCATCAGTTCCATGTTTTCGGGCCCACGCAACCCGACCAGCCTCTTCTGGACCTTGCCCATCTGGGACGACATCGACCTCCAGGACGCGGGCGAGCCCTCCCATCCCTTCGAAAAATCGATGTACTTGAGCCCCTCATACTCGATCCCAGCTCTGGAAACCGTGAACTTGAGATCACCGACGTAGGGCGCCTTGGAGATGGTTTCGGGCACAACCGGATTTTCCTTGAAATCCTTCATCGTAGCCAGGCGCTTCTTCACATCGATCAGGTATGGCTTGAACACCCTGTTCAGCTTGCAATCCTTGTACTTATCCATGAATTCGTGAACAATTCGAACCGCCTCGTTCAGATATGGTTTCTCCATGGCGAAGTGCATGACTTCGAATGGAACCGTCCTGCAGTAATCGGACAGTTTTGCCTTGCACAACCTGGCCAGGTAGTCGGATACGGCCTCGTGGTGCTCGCGCGGAAAGTTGAAGGCAACCTGCCAGTGCCGAAAGAAATAGATGGCGCGGTCGTCGCCCTCCATGTCCTGGGCCCCATAAAACGCCTCCAGATGCACGAACGTGTGGTCGAAATCGGCCAGCAGGTTGGCCAACGGGTCGTCGGTGGACTCCTTCAGTTTGGCCCAGGCCTTCATGTAATCCTTGAAATCGATTTTCTTGTGCCAGAACAGATCAAGCTGATTGAAGAACTCGGGAATCGCCTTCATCTCGTCCTCGAAAGGCGTGCCCCGCGCCTTCACGACAGCGGCTCCAAGCGGTCGTCGCCAATCATATTCAAGGCTCTTTAGACGCCAGCCGACCAGGGGGCTCTTGACCTTCGGGTACTTCTTTACGTCCTTGGGAAGCGTTTGGACCATCTGCTCCAACCAGCCGGAAAGCACCTTGTCGGCCTCCTGGCGAACGGCGCCTTTCGCTTTCTTCAGGGCTGCCTTCTGGCGTTCGGCCATGTTGTCCTTGCCGCACGCGCACGCGGCCATCACGCCAACCATCAGCAGCAACACTGTTTTCTTCATCCGGCCCTCCCGTTTCCAGATCCGCGTAACCTAGTTAACACACTTACGGTCGCCCTTGGGACATTTGAACCTGACGTGCATGTGTGAACGATGCTCCTTGTCGCCACGGATAACGTGTTTGGATCCGCCCGGAAAATAACTGAGATACTTCCGCATCTTGGGGCGGCGCTTGCGGTACAGGCTCTTTACGTATCTTTTCAGCGACCTCACCAAAGAGTGTTCCATGAATATGTACTGGGTCTGCGGGTTGTCCAGAAAACACTTGGTCAGAACCCACTGCTTGTAGTGATCCAGGGTCCGTGGCGTGGTTCGCCTGAAACGACCGGTCTTGGACGGCCTCTTCTTGTTGATGAACCCGATGTCCACGTCCCTGCCGCTCTGATGCGAGAGGTGGGGCGGAAAACGTCCGCCGTGCCTGCGCGAAAGGTCCCCGATGGCGATAGGCGCCGCCTTCCTCTTTGGAAAATACGCGCGATATTTTGCCGCGCACTTGTACACGTATTTCTTTGTCTCCGGGGTCGCCCATAACGCGGTTCGGCGAGCGGCTATCACCCACCCGTTCCCCTTGTTGTCACCATCCGGATCGATGCTGACGCCGTTCTTCAGTCTGCCGTGACTGGCCTTGCCGATTGATTCGGATTGAACGCACGGCCCCCGGTACCTGAGCCTCTTGTTCCTGGGAACCCGATTGCTCTTCAACCCATTCCATTTCTTCAGGTCTTCCAGTTTTACATTCAGTTCCCTGGCGATATCCTTCAGGCGGTCCCCGGAAACTACCTTGTATCGCCTGGGACAAAACCGCGGCCTTTTCGACTTCCGCGCCCTGGCATCGACATGCAGGCTCATGGTAAGGGTCAGGGCCATGACGACCCCCGCCATCAGGATGCCCCGGGCCCTCGAAACCCGCAGGGCGCCCAGAACGCTTCCACCGCTCGCATCAATGCAATCTTGTTTAAGTCGGCCTTTCCACATCCGCCTTCGCAGCCTCGTTTTCACCCGTGCGCTATAATCGGCCCGTGATACGCCCAGCGACCGGACCTGTCGGTCGCATGCGCGATTCGCCGGTCGCTGAATATATCACGTGGCGCCGCTCATCTTAAACGCCACGTATTTGGAGGTCCCCGACCTTGAAGCCCTATTACGCCAGCCCCACCGAGGTCCAGCGGTTCAAGGCCCAGCGGATCGAGTTCTCGTTTCGCTATCAGTGTTCGGACTGCGTACACCAGCGGCTTTCCGACCGGACCTGCTCTCTGGGGTATCCCAACAGGGCGCTCCTGGAGGCGGATGGCTTCCTTGAAACCGAGGGACAGTTCGTGTTTTGTAAATATTTTGAAGTCCTGTGAAGGAGGTGCGGCCTTGAACACCNNTTGAACACCCCAAAAAGGGTGCTTATTCCCGGCGCGGGCGGCCCTGGGGCCGTAAACATGACCAGGAGCCTCCTGGAGGCGCCGGAACCGGTGTTCATGGTTGGCTGCGACGCCAGCGAATACTACATACATCTGGCCCTCACCCAGGTCCGCGCAATCGTTCCCCGGGCGTCCGAGGAAGACGCCTACATCGACGCCATAATCAACATCTGCCGGCGACACGATATCAATTTCATCTATCCCAACTCCAGTCTGGAGATGATGGTCCTCACCCGCCACAAAGACCGTCTGCCGGCCCCCCTCTTCGTGCCCAGCCTGGACACCCAGGAGGTCGCGGCAAGCAAGTGGCTCACCTGGCAAAGATGGAGCGAGGCGGGCATACCCCTGCCGATGACCATCCCGATTGACGGCCCCGACGATATCGAGAGGGCGTTCGACGAGATACCTACGCGTCCGATCTGGTTCCGCGGCGCCGGCATTCCCGGCAAAGGGGTCGGCATGGCCGCCCTCCCCTGCCGCAAGTCGATCGAGGCCCTTGGCTGGATCGAATTTCACGACGGTTTCGGCCATTTCATAGCCTCCGAGTACCTGCCTGGCGCGAATCTGACTTTCATGGGCCTTTACAGGGACGGCGAGCTGATAACCAGCCAGGGCAGGGAAAGGCTCCTGTACGT
>JAADHL010000160.1:0-5082 GCA_013151875.1 Deltaproteobacteria bacterium | reverse complement strand
GTCCAAGCGGGATCACGGGCGCGCCCGCCGTTTGCCGCACCGTGCACCGCGACGACATAAACGACCTGGGTAACCGGGCCGTACTGGCGGTGGATTCGCGATTCAATGGGGTCGCTTTCATCGACTTCAAGGGCGCCGCGGATGGACGGATACTGCCCACCGAGATCAACGCCGGCCGGTTCGGGACCACGCACCATTTCTATACCGCGGCCGGACGCAACAACCCCTGGTATCTGCTGAAAACGGCATTTGGCGAGGACCTGCCCGCGGACCTGCCGCGTTTCAACGCCCTGCCGGCAGACCTGTACTGGATCCGAACTCTGGATGCGGGACCTGTGCTGATCAAGGGCGAGGATCTGGAGAAGATCGACAGGTATTGAAATCCATGGTCCTCGGTCCGAGTGGGTCTGCTATTCCTCTTCTTCCTCATCCCCACCATCGCCCGGCTTGCCTGCCTTGAGCGTCTCGTCTAGGGCGCCCTCCTCATCGTCCTCGACATTCTTTATCGCCCTCATCTTCCTGATTTGCCTCAGCCGCGACCTTCCGATGATCGTAGGGACCACGGCGCGTGGCGGCGAGTCTATGGCGGGGGCCGGTTTCATCTTTGCGGCCCTTGCAGCCTGGGCCGCGGCCCTAGCCGCCTGAACTGCGGCCTCTTCCTCCTCGGCGGACGGCGGTCTGGGCTGAAATCTGTGGGTCGGCGTCACCCTTGCCCTGGCCGCCGGGGCTTGGGGCGCCCGCTGGGGGGCCTGCCTCACGGTTCGCGTGGGCCTGTTGTCCGTCTTTGTTCCAAAAGCCGGCGCCGACTTCGGTCTGTTTTCAGGTTTTCCTTGCGGTTTCTCCTTGGCCTTTGCCGGCACCTTGAAGTCCCCACCCCTGATTACCGGCCTCTTGGGGATGCAGTTCGGTCTGCGCACGCTCCCAGTGCAGATCACCCCCCAGTATCCCGCGGACGACGCCCTCTTCCATCTGGGGTCCATGGAAAGCAAGGTCTTCAGGAACCTGTTGGGTTTTTCCGTCTCGCCGCCGGAAGTTATTTCGCGATCAAAAAATGCATCGCTGAGGCTGAAGGCCACTTCAACATTCAACTGGCCATCCAAAAGCCCCCGGCCCGGAAACAGCCTGACCAGGGAATGCCCCTCCGAAACCACCTTTACATCCTTGCCGTCGATCTCGGCCATTTCCAGGTGCAACACGGTGGGGTCGTTTCTGTTTTTGAGTTTGCCGCGCCTACCCATGGACAATCCCGGACAGTGCGACCTCTTGTCCAGAATGAACTTCAGGTGCAGGTCGCCCAGATACACGTCCGTAAGGGTGACGTCTCCGTTCCGGTCGCTACGCAACGTGGGTTTCAGCGCAACCAGGTCCTTCCCTTTCAAATCGACGCGCGCCGTACTGGTGGTAATGCCTCCCTTCAGGTCGTAGTCCAGCCGCCCTTTGCCGCTCACGGTACCGGTAAACCTGACCCCGAACGCGGGGAACGTGGTCGGAATCGGGAAGTCCTTGATTTCATCGACCTCCATTTTCAGCCGATCTCCCTCCCTGACCACTTTTACGGGCCCCAGGACCCCGTCACCCGACTCGACCGTCACCGACAGCGACAGGTCGCCGAACAACAGGCTGAACAGGCCGAGACTCAAGTCCAGCCGATCAAACGACACGGTCCTGGGGATCTGAACGACCGTGCCGTCCCGTTCGGTTCGCACCTCCGGCGGGAACTCGACCTCGACCCCGAACAGCGCCAGGGAGGAAACGCCCCTGATGGAAAGGTCATCGATCCGCACCTCGTAACCGGCCTGAGACGCCTTGCTTTCGATAAAACTCCGAAGCCTGGAAGTGGGAAATGTAAGCACCAGTGAAACAGCGAAGACCAGGGTCCCGAACAGGACGTAGCCGGCGATCCTGCCCGCCTTCAATGCCCCCGGTTTCTTCATCCACGATGGAATCATCGATTCCCTCCACGCAATACCGGTCTGTAGGCCGCCGACATCAACGTCCCGCTTCCGACTTGCCCACGGCACCTTCCTGGTCCTGATACCTGTACGACGCGATGGTCACCGTGGCCCTCACGTGGGACAGTTTGTTGAACTTGCGAGCCAGTTCCAGCCGGGTCACGAACAGGAGGTCATCGCCCGACTGCACACGGTCCAGAAAATCCTCCAGGTTCGCCCATGGAATGTCCCTGAATTCGAGTTTCTGCTCGACCATGACGATTCCATTGGAATCGACATTCTTGCCCTTGGCCTTGCCCTTCAACTTCTTTTTCTTCTTCTTTTTCTTTCCCGTAAGCTCCACGGGCGTTTCGGTTGTCTTGCCCTCAAAGGAGACGACGTCCGACATCTGCGACCCGGTGGCTCCGGGGACGTCGTCGACCAGTTCGATCTTTTTCAGGATCTCGTTGGCCGCGACCCTTACGGATATGTCCTGATTGGCCCTGATGGCCGCTTCGACCGCCTTTCGCTCTCTTGACGCCTCCCTAAAGCGGGGCGCGATGCGACGGATCTCGGCCATGGTCTTCCTGCCGTGGTCGATCTCCTCTTCGATGGAACCCACCATTGCGTCCGTAAACAGCCATACAGCCCCAACCAGAAAGAGGGCCACCACCCCCGCGAGGATGCCGAACAGGCGCCTCTCGCGCGGGGTCATGCGCCCCATGGCGGCCTGGATACTCTCGAAAGAAGGCTTCATCTTCAATACGCCCCTGGGGGATCAGCCCCGTCTTATTTACCCAACGCCACCTTGACGCCCCTGGATGATACCGCGCAGTCCACTGCCAACCGAATGGAAAAGCGCTGCCAGCCCTGATGCCTGCGGAACTGGATCCTTTCCGTGCTCTCGGTGACAACCTCGTGAAAACATGGGTCCGTCTTCAGTTTTCCCACCAATCCATCCAGCGTTTCGATGGTGTTGGCTTCGCCCCTGACGGAAAGCTGCCGCGGTTCGATCTTCACGCTCTCGATTTCCACCGCGAACGCGCCGTACATCGCGGGGGAGCGCCCCTCTTCCCCATTGCCGTTCTTTCCGTCCGCCGCCATATCGACCTTTCCCATGGACATCACGGCCGACATGAGGCGATTGAGCGTATCCACCGCGGTCCAGGCCGGAAACACCCTCGAACTCTGAACGGAACGGGCCTTCATCTTCCTCAGCACGCCGTCGAAGTCCGCGCTGGCAGTGCCCATTTCGGTCTTCGACAGGGACTTCATCTCGGCGATGAGCTCGTTCCGTTCGGCGTTCAGTCCCAGGTACCTGCCGACCATCCTACCGGCTCCAAGGACAGCGAAAATGGCCAGAACCACCGCGAAATATCGATAGTTTTCGCGCAACAGCCCGTGCCCGCCTTCACGGCTGTATTCTCCCGTCATCAGGTTCATGCTTCCCGGACCGCCGCCGCTGGCAGCCGCGAGGGCGACTGCCACCGCATGAGTCATCGACGTCGACAGACCGTCGCAAACGTCGGCGCCGGGAATGTCCAGATCGGCCGGATTCAGGACGTCGCATTGGACACCCAGGACCTCCGCGAGCGGACCAACCAGCACATCCGCCTCGGGACCCGCCACCCTGACCCTGGTGACGGACGTTCCGCTTTCCGACGCGCCCGCCATGGTCATCAGGACTTCGCGCATAAATACCGGCGAGGCCTCCCTGCCCTGAACCACCGGCTCGCCAGCCGTCACGGATCGGACCAACACGGGCCGACGGCCCTGCGCCACCAAAAGGTCCGCGCCTTCGCCCTCGGCCCAGATCAACATCTGCGCGCCGTCGTCGTCCTCTTTTGAAATCCACGGAATCAGGGAAGCCAGACACACCCCGTCCAGCGTGACATGCACCGGGTCGATGCCCTGCGACCTGACGGACGCCAGGAAGCCGCTGAAATCCTCGCGCGGGACCGCAACCGCCAGGACCTCCGTATTGCCGCCTTCGACCGCCACCTTCTCGAACGAACAGTGTATGTCCTCCGGCTGGACCGGTACGTGCCCAATCATCTGGAACGGCAGGGCCGCGTCTATGCGTCCCGCCTCCTTGAACGGAAAGGACATCTTGCGCACGAATCCGATGTTCCCGGGACACGACAACGCCACTGAATCCAGCTTTGAAAGAGCCGGAACCAGGACACGATCCAGGAGTTCGGCCACGCTCGGCCTGTACCCCGTCTCGTCGCCCCCCTCATCCTCGGAGGCCGCCGCCCACTCGGGCTCGCCGGCCTTGATGTCGCGCCTGAGTTCATAGACCGCGCGGAGTTCGAAGCTCCTCAGCCTCGTCTCGACCACGGCGACCCTGACGACGTCATCGCAAAACGTCAATCCCAGCACCCTATGTCCCATCCGCCCACCTGTCCTTTTTGGGGCCTTTCATCTTGTCCGTGGAGTCGAACCCGGTTTCCTTCCAGTAGAGATAGTTCATGGACGATGTGTCCACTACGGCCGTGATCTCGTGCCCCGACTCACCCACCCAGCCCCTGGCGTTGATCCTCAGAATCTTGGTCCTGGTACCGATCATCGGCCGCAGCGTGGCGGTATTCAGACGTATCAGCTGGTTCAGAGGTTCGGGAAGCCGTTGAAAAAAGGCCAGAAAGTCGTTCTCGCTGGAAAAGGCAGGTGTGAAAAGCGCCTGTTTTATCCGGCGACATGCCTGCATCATCCCCAGGGCCATGTCCATCGGGGGGGGTTGACCCGGAGAGGCGGCCCAGCACACTGGGAAGGGGTCCTGTTCCACCAGATTGTCGCACAGGATGGCCTTCAGAAGCTGTAGGTCTGCCTCGTTGACGTTCACCTTGGTGGTGTTGTAGACCGTGAAGTCCTTGCCGAAACGGCAGAACAGGTCGTCGGTCATGCCCTCCACCAGGCGGACCTCCTCCACGCTGTCCATCTTTGCGTTCCGGGCGCGGTATCCGTGCTTTGCATAATCGATGTTTTCGCCCGCGCCTCCGGCCTGGACCAGGTTGCCGTTGGAGTCGATGTCCGAGCGGTCATCATCCGGGTCGGTCCAGTCCAGGATGTTCAGAATGAGTTCGGCGGCCTTGCGATCGTCCCCCCCACGATAGTCCTCGTCCACCGCGCCCCTCAAAAGTGCATAGAGCTT
>JAADHL010000162.1 GCA_013151875.1 Deltaproteobacteria bacterium | reverse complement strand
CCCGCCACGCAGACGACGACCAGCAGAAAGACAGTCGCGGCAACATGCACGGAACCCAGCAGCAGCGGCGCCAGCACCACCACGCCGGCCACCACATCTCCAGGCCCTGGAATTCGCACTTTCATGACCTGACGGACTAGCCCGAAGGCGCCGCAAAGTCAACCCCGCCGGTGCCCAAATCCACGACTCACCATATCCTGCAGCGGGCATCGGGGGGGCGGACCATGGGGGTCCCGGGCTTGCATTTGAAGGCACGGGCAAAGGATTCCAGGTTGGACAGGGGGCCGTTCACCCGATACCAGGCCGGCGGATGGGGATTGACCATGGCCATGAGCCGCAATAACTCCTTCCGGATGTTCATGGCCCAGACCTGGGCGTAGCCCAGAAAGAAGCGCTGCTCTGCCGTGAACCCGTCGATGAGTCCAGGCGCGGGCCGTCCCTTCAACGAACGCTTGAATGCGGCATGGGCCAGGATGATACCCCCCAGGTCAGCGATGCTTTCGCCCTCCACCAGTTTGCCGTTCAGGTGGACCTTTCCGTCGTCCACGGTGAACGCAGCGAACTGGTCGGCAACGCATTTGCCCCGTTTTTCGAAATTCTTCGCGTCCTGAGGAGTCCACCAGTTCTTCAGGTTCCCCTTACCGTCGTATTTGGCTCCCTGGTCGTCGAATCCATGGGTGATCTCGTGTCCGATGACCATGCCGATGGCGCCGTAGTTCACCGCTTCGTCCGCGTCAGGATTGAAGAAAGGGGGCTGAAGGATTCCTGCCGGAAAAACGATCTCGTTCATGGGCGGTTCGTAGTATGCGTTGACCGTGGGTGGGCTCATTTCCCACTCGGTCCGATCGACCGGTTTGCCGATTCGATTCAACCTGCGTTGAAACTCGAATCCCGCGGCCCTCATCACGTTGAGGACAAAGGGCCCGCGGTCCGTGACCAGGCCGGAATAGTCCCGCCATTTTTCGGGATATCCTATCTTTTCCACGATCATGTCCAGCTTGGCCTGGGCGCGTGTGCGCGTGGTCGGGCTCATCCATTCAAGGGTCTTGAGGTCGTCGCGCAGCGCGGCCCTGATGTTATGCAGGATGGCGAGGACCCGTTGTTTCGATTCCGGGCTGAAGTGGCGCTTGACATAGATCTTCCCCAGCGCGAATCCGAGGGCCTGATCAGTGGCCATGACAACCCTTTTCCAGCGAGGCAGGATCTTTTTCGTTCCGGTCAGAGTCCGACTGAAACGGAAGTCTTCCTGAACAAATCGGTCGGACAGGTACGGGGCCGCGGCCTGGATCAGGTGCCACCTGAGATATGTTTTCCACGCGTCGATGGGGGTGTCCGTCAGCATGTGGTCCAGATTTTTGAAAAAGTCGGGCTGAGCCACGTTGGTGTCCCGCACGTCGGGGCGACCGACAGCCCTCAGATACCGGGTCCAGGACAGGTGCGGCGTCAGTGCGTCAAGGGCCTTCCGGTCCATCTTGTGGTACACGGCGTAGGGGTCGCGGCGTTCGACGCGGGTCATGGAAGCGCGCGCGAGTTTCGTTTCAAGGCGCAGCACCTGGGATGCCTCTGATGAGGCCCGTTTCGGGGCGTCGCCCAACAGCACGAACATGCGGGCGACGTGTTCTTCGTACGCCTTGCGTATCTTCCTGGTCTGCTCGTCGTCCTTCAGGTAGTAGTCGCGGTCCGGCAGACCCAGCCCACCCTGGCCCGCCTGGGCGATCATCCGCGTGCTGTCCTTCGCGTCCTGCCCGGAATCGAAAGAGAACGCGGCCCCCACGCCCTCCCTGTGCAGGCGCGCGACCGCGTCCACCAGGGCGTCCGGCCCATCGATCCGTTCGATGCGCGCGAATTCGTCCCGCAAAGGCGTCACGTCCTGCGCATTGACGGCCTTTTCATCCATCCCGCTGGCGTAGAAATCCCCGAGTTTTTTCCATTCGCCCTGGGCCTTCGCGTCCCCGGCCGCCTCCTCCAGGATCCCATGCAGGATTTTGAGGTTGCGCTCGAACAACTGGGTGAATGTCCCCCAGCGGGAATATTCGTCCGGGATGGGATTGTTTTTCACCCAACCACCATCCGCGAAGTGAAAGAAGTCGGTGCAGGGCGACACGGATCGATCCAGATTTCCGGTGTCGAAGCCATGCGCCAGGACCGGACCGCCCGCCAGCACAACGATTGCCGCCAGGGTCGATGACATGGATTTCATGGACAAGCCTCCAGTATTGCCTCCACGATTTTCATTAGTCCCTTTTCGTCGACCCGGCAAGCCGCTTCTATCCATTTTTTAGGCCCTCTGATAAGCTGAAACACCGTGACATGGATGGAATGGGCCGGATGGACCTGCGGAAGAAGTTGCACGAATCCGTTCTGAGCCTTCATGGCTGGGTGACCAAGAACGGATGGGCCGGATACGACCCCTACGACATCCAGCACTGGCGGGTTCTGCTTCCAGGGAAGCTGAGCAGCGGAACGCCTCTAAGGTGGCCGGTCGCCGCGGCTGTGCGGATCGGCGAAATGTTTCCTATGTGGTCCAGACGGCTGCTGGTCCCGAAGAGGGTGTTTCCCAAGGCGATGGGCCTGTTCGTGCACGCTTATTCTCGATTGAGTCAATTGATCGGCGCTGTCGGGTATGAGGACATCGCCGATGAATGCGCTGTCTGGTTGTTGGCGAACAGGAGCCCCGGATACGAAGGGTTGGGTTGGGGCCTGCCCCTGGGCTGGCAGACGCGCATGTTCATCCCCGCGGGTACGCCTTGCGCCACCGTCGGCGCTGTGTGCGGGGATGCGTTTTTCGAACTGTACCAACGGACCGGGAATGAACGGTATCTCGACACGTGCCTGGAGGTATGCCGTGGATTCGTCAAGGACCTGAACATCGACGAGATGGGCCCCGACGCCATCTGCTTCAGCTACACGCCCCTGGATCACTTCCACGTTCACAACGCAAATCTCATGGTAGCCGCTTTCCTGGCCAAGGTAGGTCGCGCCGCCGGACGAGACGACCTTTTGGAGACGGCGAGCCGTGCCGGCAATTACGCCCTGGTCGAACAGCGTGAGGACGGCAGCCTGGACTACTGGGGAAGGGACCAGAGCACGGGCCTTCACCGGGACCTGTATCACAGCGGTTTCGAGATACGCGCGCTGGATACCCTTGGCAGGCACACGGGACGCATCGAGTTCCGGGAAGCGGCCGAGAGGTATTTTGCCTTTTTCAAAGGGGCCTATTTCGACAGTGAGGGCGCCCCGTTCAGGAATCCAGGCGACCCTGGCGTCATCGATATTCACGGTTGCGCCGAGGCGATGATTTGTTGCGCGCAGGTGGAGTCAAAGATACCGGACGCCGGGGAAATACTTTCAAGGGTTACGCAGTGGACCATCGACAACATGCAGATGTCGGACGGGGCCTTTGCTTACAGGTTGTTGAACCTCGATGGACGCGCCAGAAGGATCGACACGCCCTTCATCAGGTGGGGGCAGGCTTGGATGATGCGCGCCCTCGCCGCGGCGATGGAGGCCCTGACCGACGGCGGAAACGGGAGGGGTGACGGTTGAATATCTGCATGTTCGTGACGAATCCGATCAGCAGCGACGCGCGCGTCAGGCACGAGGCGGCGCATCTCTCCCAGGCCGGCCACGCCGTGACCGTGTTGGGGACACCGGGACCTGGTCTTCCAGCCACCGAGGACGTCGGCGGAGTCATCTTTAGACGGATCGGTCGGATAGGGCACTGGATGGACCCGTTGCTGCGGTCCATGGTTTTGCGACGCCGCGACGATTCGGGAGCCTCCACTGCATCCGGCGGAAACGGGCGGAAAACAGTTGCGCCTTCCGCGTCGGACATCATCTGGCGCGTGGCGCCTTGGATCGGGGCCTTGAGGACTTTGGTGCCATGGCTGCCGGTCGCTTTGACGACGCGTGCCGACGTCTTTCATGCCCACGACCTCGACACTCTGGTGTACGCATGGACTTGTTCGAAACTGACCGGAGCGCGGTTGGTGTACGACAGCCATGAACTGTTCGTGGACTGGCAGAGGGCCTTGGGCGCCAGACCGGGAATGGTGGCCTGGTACGAGGCCGTGGAGAGGCGGTGCATCAAGGACGCGTCCCTGGTGATCACGGTCAGCGACGGCATTGCAGCGGAACTGGAACGGGAATACGGGATTGACACGCCGCTGGTCGTCCGCAACTGCGACAGGATGAGGCCTCTTGCCGATGGGACAGAGCGACTGAAGGGGCTGTACGGCGGGGGCTCTGGGAGGCCCGTCGTCCTCTACCAGGGGGGGATCACCGCCCACCGAGGGCTGCTGGAAGCGGCAAAGGCCGCGGATTATTGTCCGGACGCGGATTTCGTCTTTTTGGGACCGGATTCCCGCTTCAAGAAGGGGTTGATGCAAGCCGCAGGCCGGGCGAGATACGGTAATGTGTTCGTCCTGCCCGCAGTGCCGCAGGACGAGTTGTGGGAGTATACGTGCGGCGCCACGATCGGTCTGGTCCTGACCCAGCCTTTCTGCCGTTCCTATGCCCTGTCCGAGAGCAACAAGCTGTACCAGTACATGATGGCCGGTCTGCCCATCGTGGCCGGCTCCATCGAGAGCCACCAACGGGTTGCGGACGAGACAGGGGCCCTCGTGCTGGCCGATCCATACGACCCGAAGGCAATTGCGGGTGCGATCATCGACCTGCTGGAGGACGAAAAAAGGCTTCGCAAAATGGGCCGCGAAGGCAGGTCATGGGCCGAGCGCAAATACAATGCAGTCATGGAACTGGACAAACTCACGGCCGCATATGACGGGTTCGGCCCGTAAACCAAACGTCTTCGCGATGTCGCCTGGACTTACGGTTACGTTGCGGGATAATCTTGCCGCTGCGAACGAAAGGTGAAGCCGGTGCGCGGGAAAATCCAGGTGTTGACCGTGGTTGGGGCCAGGCCCCAGTTCATCAAGGCAGCGCCCCTCAGCCTGGCGCTTGCCGCAGGCGGCGGGGTGGAAGAACGCCTGCTGCACACCGGGCAGCACTACGACCGGGAAATGTCGGAGGTCTTTTTCGACCAGATGGGTATCCCGAGGCCGTGGCGCACACTGGACACAG
>JAADHL010000067.1 GCA_013151875.1 Deltaproteobacteria bacterium | reverse complement strand
CGGTCTATGCGGCCACCAAGCAGGGCGAGAGAGTCAAAGAGATGAAGGCGCGTCTGCGTGGGGCTGAATACTACCTTCACGATACGGACAACGAGGTCGAGGACCGCATCGAGAGGTTGATACTGGCCGTTGAAAGGGATGGGGAACAGGCGGAAATCTATCGCAAAAAGATCATTCCCGACACGGAAAAGGCCCTGGACAGCAGTCTGCTTGATTATCAGCAAGGTAGGATCGAGTTCCTGTCCGTTCTGGACAACCTGATGAGCCTCTTTCGCGCGAGGGTGGAACACGTGCGCCGGGTCACCCGGATCGAGGCCTCCCTGGCCGAACTGGAACACTGGCTGGGCGGCCCGCTGGACGAGGCGTTGAACACTACTCCTTCAGGAGATGCAGGAAGATGAGCGAAGATTTGAAAAACGGGACCGGGAATGACGTGACCGGGGATGCGGAGAGACTCGAAGAGGTGCTGGTGAATGCGCTGGCCCCGGAGAAGGGTGCGCGCGCGGCCGGCATGGTCTGGCTGGTACTGCTTCTGGCGGCCGCCATCGCCATAGGCATGTTCCTGAAGGACCCGATATACGGGCTTTTCAAGGGAAAGTCCGAGGCCGCGAAGACCCAGACCACCGAGGGCGCAGCCGAACCGGGGAACGCTCAGGAAACCCAGGCAGAACCAGAAAAAAAGAAGTACACGTGCGGCATGCACCCCCAGATCGTGCAGGACGAGCCTGGATTCTGTCCCGTGTGCGGCATGAAACTGACCCCGGTCAAGCCGCAGAGAAAGAAGCGCAAAAAGCGCCTGAAGGGCGAGGCCGCGTGCAAGGGACGGACGATCCTGTTCTATCAGGCGCCCATGGACCCGAACTTCACCTCCCCGGCCCCTGGAAAATCGCCCATGGGCATGGACCTGGTGCCGGTGTGCGAAGGCGATGAACTGGAGGCCGAGGGTGGAATATCAATCGACCCGCGCATCCGCCAGAACATGGGCGTGCGTACGAAGACGGCGAAGAAAGGGCCTGTGATGCAGCATATCCGCGTGGTGGGCCACGTTGACTTCGACGAGCGGCGCCTGGCGATCCTCAACACCAAGATCGACGGTTGGGTGGAAAAGCTGTACGTGGACTCCACCGGGCAGTGGGTGAAAAAGGGCCAGCGCCTGGCATCTTTGTATTCTCCCTCGCTGGTGTCCACGCAGGAGGAGTTGCTGCTTGCGTACAGGCGGTATCGGCAGTCGAAGTCGGGCAGGGACGAAACCCTGTGGAAGGCCGCGCGTGAGCGTCTGAAATTCTGGGATATTTCGCTGAGACAGATCAAGCGCATCGAGCGTACCGGAAAGGCCCAGAGGACGTTGACGGTTTACGCCCCCTTCAACGGGGTGGTCGTGGATAAGAGGGTCGTGGAAGGCCAGTATGTCAAGGCTGGGGCGGTCATGTTCAACATCGCGGACCTGTCCAAGGTGTGGGTGTACATACACGTGTACGAGATGGACGTGCCCTTCGTGAAGGTCGGGCAGAAGGTGGACATGGTGCTGCCCTACGACCCAGGGGCCAAAGTGCCCTCGGGGATAGTGGACTATGTCTATCCCTGGTTGGACAAGAAGGCGCGTGACGTAAAGGCGCGCGTGGTGTTCGATAACTCCAGCGGATACCTGAAGCCCGAGATGTACGTGACCGCCACCTTGCACGGCGACCTGAAACGCATAGCCGTGCTGGTGGATGACGCGGCGATCATCCGCAGCGGCGAAAGGAACGTGGCGTTCGTGGAGATCGAGCCCGGCACCTTCGAGCCGCGGGTCGTCAAGCTGGGGGTCCAGATGGACGACAAGGTCGAGATACTGGAGGGCATCGCGGCGGGCGAAAAGGTCGTGACCAACGGCCAGTTCATGCTGGACAGCGAGAGCCGCCTGAAAGAGGCGCTGACCAAGTTCGAGCCCGAAGACAAAGAGGCGGCCAAGGACGCAACCAAGGACGCAACCAAGGGTGCGGCCAAGGGTGCGGCCAAGGATGAGCACGAAGGCCACGATATGAAAGGCATGAAGGACGGCAAAAAGCAAAGCGCAAAGACTCCCGCGCAGGCCCTGGACGCCTTGATGCTCGACGGTTGTACATACACCTGCCCGATGCCGTCGCATTTTCACGTGTGCGGCAAGGGCCCCGGCAAGTGCCCCGAGTGCGGCATGAATCTGGTCCCGGTGGAGGGCCTCCTGAAGAGACATGGGGGTTCACGATGACTGTTACGGACTCGCTGCGCTCGCCGTCGACCAGCCGTTGTCGCCGATGGGCTTCGCCCACGGCGCCACCGGGCTCGCGTGAAGCGGATAAGCAGGACTTGCCGCTTACGCTCGCAGACTTGAGACTGAGGATTGCAAATGATTGAACGCATAATCGAGGCGTCACTACGCAACAGGTTCATGGTGATTCTGGCCACTGTGGGCCTTAGCCTGGCCGGGCTGTACGCGATTCAGAACATCACCCTGGACGCCATACCCGACCTCTCGGACACGCAGGTCATCGTGTTCACCGAATACCCGGGACAGGCCCCGCAGGTCGTGGAGGACCAGGTCACGTACCCTCTGACGACCGCCATGCTGTCAGTGCCCAAGTCCACGGTGGTCAGGGGGTATTCGTTTTTTGGCTTCTCGTTCGTTTACATCCTGTTCAAGGACGGCACGGACATCTACTGGGCCCGCAGCAGGGTGCTGGAGTACCTGAATTTCGTGGCCGACCGCCTGCCGCAGGGTGTTACGCCGCAGCTTGGACCTGACGCCACCGGCGTGGGCTGGGTGTACGAGTACGCGCTGAAAAGCAAAACCAGGAACTGCGTTCCATACAGGACTGGTACCTACGCTATGCCCTGGCCGCGGTCCCAGGCGTGTCCGAAGTGGCCTCGATAGGCGGCTATGTCAAGCAATACCAGGTCGAAGTCGACCCCGACAAGCTGTTGATCTACGGCATCCCGCTGAACAAGGTCAAGCATGCCATCCAGAGGTCCAACAACGACGTGGGCGGCAAGCTGATCGAGATGGGCGAGACCGAGTTCATGGTCCGCGGGCTCGGCTATATCAAGACCCTTGACGACCTGCGCGAGATCCCGTTGGGAGTGGACAATGACGGAACGCCGGTGTTGTTGAAACAGGTGGCCAACGTCCACACGGGGCCCGAATTGCGGCGGGGACTGGTCGAACTGGATGGAGAGGGCGAGGTGGCCGGAGGCATCGTGGTGATGCGGTTCGGCGAAAACGCCTTGGAGGTCATCAAGGGAGTCAAGAAGAAACTGGCCGAACTCGGGGCGACCCTCGACGCCCAGGACGTACAGGTGGTCCCGACATACGACCGATCCGAGCTGATCATGAACGCGGTGGACACGCTGAAGGAAAAGCTCCTGGAAGAAATGATCGTGGTGGGAATCATCATGCTGATCTTCCTGCTGCACGTGCGAAGCGCCCTGGTGGCCTTTATCGTGTTGCCGGCCGGGGTCCTGGCGAGCCTGCTGTTGATGTACATCATGGGCATAAACGCGAACATCATGTCACTGGGGGGTATAGCAATCGCCATCGGGGTAATGGTGGACGCCAGCGTCGTCATGGTGGAAAACGCCCATAAACACCTGGAACATGACAAGGATTCCGGTAAATCCCGGTTCCAGATCATACTGGACGCCTCGAAGGAGGTGGGGCCGGCGCTGTTCTTCAGCCTGCTCATCGTGATGGTGTCGTTTCTGCCGGTATTCGCGCTTGGCGAGCAATCGGGGCGACTGTTCAAGCCATTGGCCTTTACCAAGACGTTCGCAATGGGCACCAGCGCTCTGCTGGCCATCACGATCATTCCGGTGGCCATGTATTACCTGGTAAGAGGCAACATCCGGTCCGAGCAGAAAAACCCGGTCAGCCGTTTCTTTATCTGGCTGTACCGCCCGGTAATACGCCTGGTGCTGCGGCATCGGCTGGCCACCATCGGAGTGGCCCTGCTGGTCCTGCTGGTGACGGCCTGGCCGGCGCGTCGCATCGGCAGCGAGTTCATGCCGCCTCTGAACGAGGGGGACCTGCTGTACATGCCCACGACCCTGCCCGGCATAAGCATCACCAAGGCCAAGGAGGTGTTGCAGCAGACGGACCGCATCATCAAGGCGATACCTGAAGTGAAGCATGTATTCGGCAAGATCGGGCGTGCCCAGACCGCCACCGATCCAGCGCCGCTGACCATGATCGAGACCACTGTCATGCTGAAACCCAGGGAAGAGTGGCGGCCCGGCATAACAACCGACGACATTGTGAACGAGGCCCTGGAGGCCATCCGTTTCCCGGGCCTGACCGATGCCTGGACCATGCCCATCAAGACGCGTATCGACATGCTGAGCACCGGGATCAAGACCCCCATTGGCATAAAGCTGATGGGCGCCGACCTGGACGAGCTGTCCCGGGTCGGCCAGGAGGTGGAGGCGGTGGTCCGCGAAGTGCCTGGGACCCGCAGCGTGTACGCCGAGCGTGTAACCGGGGGCAATTACTTCGATTTCGACATCGACCGGTTCGAGGCCGCCCGTTACGGACTGACCGTGGGCGATGTGCAGGACGTGATCATGTCGGCCATCGGCGGCATGAATATCACCGAGACGGTGGAGGGACTGGAACGTTACCCGGTCAATCTGCGTTATGGCCGTGAACTGCGGGACAACCCGGAGGCCCTGAAGAGGGTCCTGGTGCCGACGCCGACCGGAGCCCAGATCCCCCTGGCGCAGGTCGCCCGGATGAAGCTGCACAAAGGCCCGCCGTCGATCAAGAGCGAGAACGCCCGCAAGACCGCCTGGATCTACGTGGACATCGATACCAACGAGGTCCCGGTGGGCAACTATGTAAAGGCGGCCATGGCCGCAGTGGACAAGGCCCGCGATGACGGGCGGATCAAGATTTCAAAGGACAAGCCCGTGGACTTCCTGTGGTCCGGCCAGTGGGAGTACATGGAGAAGGCGGCCAAGAGGCTGCGCGTGATCATCCCGGTGACCATGGTCCTGGTATTTCTGCTGCTGTTCCTGCACTTCAGGAACATGACCGAGACCCTCATCGTGATGCTGTCCCTGCCTTTTGCCCTGGTCGGGGGAATATGGCTCATGTACTTCCTGGGCTACAACAGGTCCGTGGCCGTGGACGTGGGTTTCATTGCCCTGGCGGGGCTGGCGGCCGAAACCGGGGTGGTGATGCTGGTCTATCTGGACGAGGCATGGAAGCGGATGAAGGCCAGTGCGACGGATCGGATGCGCCGGGAGGGCCGATTCATGCCCAACCTGTTCCGATCCGCCCTGGACGTGGCTATCATGCAGGGCGCTGTTGACCGGGTGCGGCCCAAGCTGATGACCGTCGCGACCACGATCATCGGCCTGCTGCCCGTGATGTTCGCGGGCGTGGACGAGACCGGCGGTCAGGTCATGAAACGCATCGCGGCGCCCATGGTGGGCGGACTGTTGACCTCAATCGTGCTGACATTGGTGATCATTCCGGCGGTCTACGGGCTGGTCATGCAGTTCAAGGAAGGGCGCGAGCTGCGCCGGGAGCTTTCCAATGGCTGATGCGATTCGGACCCTGGTCATCGAGGACGATGAGTCCATGCGCGAGGTCCTGGCCTGGCAGGTCGGGGAGGTCGCGGGCGAGGTGGACACGGCCGCGGACGGTGAGAAGGGTCTGAAGCTCTATGATCCGGCTGTTCACCGCCTGGTGATAACCGACCTGCGCATGCCGAAAAAGGACGGTATGACCGTGCTGCGCGAGATCCTGAAGCGGGACCCCGACGCCATGGTGATCGTGGTGTCCGCGTTCGGGGACGTGCCCATTGCGGTCGAGGCCATGAAGGCCGGGGCATACGATTTCATCCTCAAGCCGTTCGACCGCGAGCACCTTCAGACCGTGGTGAAAAAGGCCCTTAAGGTCACGTCGCTGCGCAGGCGGGTGGAGGACCTGGAACAGCGCCTGGATCAAGGCGGGAAAACCCTTGTCTATGCCTCGGCCGCCATGTCCGAGGTGGTCAGGATGGTGGACCTGATTGCGGACAGCGACATACCGGTCCTGATCACGGGCGAAAGCGGCACGGGCAAGGAACTGCTTGCGCGCAGGCTGCACTCGCGGTCGGGGCGCAGGGACGGGCCCTACGTGGCGATCAACTGCGGAGCCATCCCCAGGGACCTGATCGAGAGCGAACTGTTCGGGCACGCGAGGGGGGCCTTCACTGGGGCCGTCAAGGACCGCAAGGGCAGGTTCGAACAGGCGAACGGCGGGACCCTGCTGCTGGACGAGGTCGGTGAACTTCCCCTGGAGTTGCAGCCCAAGCTGCTGCGGGTGCTGGAGGAGGGCCGGGTCAATGTCCTGGGCCGGGAAAAAACGGTTCCGGTGGACGTGCGCGTCCTGGCGGCCACAAACCGGGACCTGGCCGCGGAGGCGGCCGCCGGCAGGTTCAGGTCGGACCTGTACTTCAGACTCAATGTAATCGAGGTCCACGTGCCGCCTCTGCGAGAACGCACGGAGGATGTGTCGGCCCTGGCGCTGCACTTCCTGAAGAAATGGGGACAGGGTAGGGACCTGACTGTCAAGCCCGACGCAATGGCCATGCTGGAGGGCGCCCAGTGGCCCGGAAACGTGCGTGAACTGGAAAACGCTTGCCGCCGCTTCGCCCTGCTTGCGGACAAGGGGGTCGTGACCATGGAAATGGCCGCGCAGGCCGTGGGTACGTCGGTCGCGATGAAACGCGAGTCAGTGGGCCTCGTGATGCCCGAGGACGGGCTTTCCCTGAGGGACCTGGAAAAGGAAGCGGTGCTGAAGGCCCTCAAGGTCAACCGGTTCAACCAATCGAAGGCGGCGCGGTTCCTTCGTATCCCGCGTCATGTGCTTTTGTACCGCATGAAGAAATACGGCATCTCAAAAGGCGTATCGGCGGGTGAAGGTGAACAATAGGCAATATGCTGCGCGGATCGCCGTCGATGGTCCATGGAGGTTGTTCACATAGACAATGACTCCGACATCAAGGAAGGAGGAGTAAAGCTCCACCCGCTCCTGTCCCTTCGGGCCGTGGTCTGTCTTTGGATCCCGGTCGCGGTCATCAGTCTTGGTCACTACGCCACCGGCCCGGATTTGCACTATCTGCACGACATCTTTCGACGGCTGTACTACATCCCCATTATTCTGGGCGCGTTCCAGTTCGGCCTCAGCGGCGCGGTGGCGACCTCGCTGGTGGTTTCGATCGTCTACATACCTCACGCGTTCACCACGTTCGTGAGCATGGACCCGGCCCACGGTATCGAGAAGGTCCTGGAGATCATCCTTTACAATGTGGTTGGGGTGGTGACCGGGTTGCTGGTAATGCGCGAGCGGCGTCAGCGCCTCAAGGCCGAGCGCATGGCCGGGGACCTGAAATATGCATTGGAAGAAAAGCGCGAGATGGAACAGGAAATCATTCGAGCGGGGCGCCTGGCCGCGTTGGGTGAGCTGACCGCCGGCCTCGCGCACGAGATCAGGAACCCGCTCGGCAGCCTCAAGGGCACCGCCGAGATCCTGGGCGACGAGATCCCGGCGGACTCCAAGCGCCGCAGGATGCTCGAGTTGCACCTGCGCGAGATTGATCGCCTGGGGAACATTCTCGATCGTTTCCTGTCGTTCGCGCGTCCCCAGGGCCTGGATCGGCGGGACCTGGACCTGTCGGAGGTGGTGGACGATGTGCTGGCCCTCGCAACGTCACAGGCCGGCCGCGCTGGAGTGACCCTGGACAGGGCGCCGTCACGGGACGTCGCGCCGCATGTGTTCGGGGACCGCGAGAAACTGACCCAGGTGGTCCTCAACCTCATCCTCAACGGCGTCCAGGCGGCGGGTAAGGGCGCCACCGTTCAGGTCTCGGTCACCACCAGGAAACGCTCCCGCCGCATTTGGGCCTGCATCGAGGTCG
>JAADHL010000343.1 GCA_013151875.1 Deltaproteobacteria bacterium | reverse complement strand
CCGTTTTGCACGAACAGAGCGGCCCACAGCACCTCCAGGGGGGATTTTGCCAGTCTGTCCAGTGTGGCGGCCAGGTGCTTGCAGTCCGTCACGGCCAGTTCGGGCAGGATTATTGGAAGGACCCCGGTCGATTCGGCAAGGCACAACCCCTTGCCCGGCCGGTTCGAGGCCAGCATCTTCGAGAGTTCATCGCGAACGCGTTCGGAACTGACGGCGTCCGTGCCTGGGGCGCTGTCGCTGATCGCCTCCAATGTGTTTTTTTCAATCTCGAACCCGGTCTGCGCCGCGAACCGGATGGCCCTCAAGGGGCGCAGCCTGTCCTCCTCGAAACGCCTGTCGGCGACCCCAATTGCCCTGATCAGGCCCGCCTCGATGTCCTCCAGGCCCCCGACCAGGTCGGTCACGTCACCGGTCTCGGGGTCCAGGATCAGGCCGTTCATCGTGAAGTCGCGCCTGCCGACGTCCCTTGCCAGGTCGGTGAATACGACCGCGTCCGGGCGACGTCCGTCCGAGTATCCATGGTCGGACCTGAAGGTGGCCACTTCGTACTCCATGTCCTTCCACAGGACCCGGACCACGCCGAACTGAACGCCGACCGGAACGGTCCTCCTGAACAGCGCCATTACCGCTTCCGGCCGGGCCGAGGTTGCGATATCGAAGTCAACGGGACGCAGGCCCATGATGAGGTCCCTCACCGCGCCACCCACGATCCAGGCGTCGTTGCCGGCCTCGCGCAGGACCTCCACCACCCACCTGGCGCCCTGGAAGGCAGGGTCGTCCCAAGGCGGTTGAACTGTGGTGTGTCTGGGTTCTGGCAAGGTGAAACCTACAGGCTTTCGCCGGCGACCACTTCGAAACGGTGCGTGCTCAGGGTCACTTCCAGGGGGCCGGAGTGTTCGTACAGCTCTCCGTCAACGGTAAAGCTTCCGGTGGTTCGCAGGCGGCGAGCCTCCGGAAAACTCTGGACCATGGGGTGCTGAAACTCCCACAACAGGTATGGCAGCAGACGTACCACCTCGCCGGGTCCCTTGGCTCGAACCAGCTTTACGTGGAAGCCCCCTGCGCCGCCTGAGGTGGTCAGTGCCCATACCATGCCCCTGGCCAGTTTGAGGTCGATGGTGGAGGCCACCGCGCCGGTCATGTCCCGACAGGCTGTGCCGTCCACCTCGGCCAACGGGTCCGTCGGTCTGAGCCTCCAGGCATTGGATCGATAGAAATCGGTGCGCAACACATAGCCGGCAGCCCCCTTCATCAGGAGCTTGGCCAGCCCCAGATAACCGGACCCAAGGCGGTCGCACAATTCCAGGGCATTGGCCACGACCTCCGACCCGAAAACCATCCCCAGCATGGGCGAGGAACCTTCGCGCGCGATCTCCAGCAGACCCAGGCTCCGGGTCGCCACCTCGGACCGGGGGGTCTGACTGTAACGGCCGAGGAATCGGGTCAGGGTGCTCACGGGGTCGTCCTTGGTGCCCATGGCCCGGCTGGCCATGTTGTATGTGCCCCCGTTCAAAAGGAGCAACGCTGGAAACCTGGCCCGTCCCAGGGTCACGTCCCGACCGCGCAGGGCCACCATGTGGTTGATGGCCAGGTGGATCGTGCCGTCACCGCCGTTGATGGCCAGCACGTTTACTTCGCGCTCGATCAACAGGTGCCGTATGGCCGACTCGATTTGGGTCTTGTCCGCCGTGGCCACAGCGTCAGCGGCCGATTCCAACCGCCTGCGCAGACGCCGGTGAGTGAATGGAAAACGGTGGTTGTGCTGGGCGGCCGGATTGGTCAGGACCCCCAGCCGCACCCGGGACTCATCCCGCGAGGGGATCCGGTGGACAATCCCAGGATTGGGGTCGCCTGAAGATGGTCTGGTTGAAGGTTCACTGGACATGCGGGCCCGTTTATTGATCGCGCCCCGGTTACTTGGCTGTGCCCCAGAAAGTCCCGTCCGGCGGGTACGTCGCGCCGCCCACGACCAGCTGGGCGTCCCACACACACGGGTTCGTCTTTTTGCCGAACCCGTCGAAATTCATGTCCTTGTTGTTGTCGTACAGCTGACAGGGCTCCTTGGTGCCTATGGTGAAATTGTCCGGCGTGGCGTCCAGACCCAGCAGCATGTCGCGCAGGTACGAGGCGCCCACGGTCATCAGCGCTTCACACGCGCCTTCCACCAGGTTCAACGTCAGGCCGAATGTCTGGTTGGTCAGGTTCACGGCGAACTGGTTGCAGCAGTCGTTGGTCTGCAGGCACGCCTTGCCCGCCAGCAGGGACCCGATCAGGGCCTCATAGCTGTCCACCGCGGGCAGACCATCGGAACCGTCGCCGAACACCTGCGGCAGCAGCAACTTTTCTATGGCGAAGTTCACCAAGGCCCCGTATTTCAGGTTCAGCTTGTGCGGAAGGATTTCCAGCTTGCTGTTGTCGATGAGATTCGCCTCGAAGTTGGCGCTGATCGTCTCTTCGATGCCCGGAATGGCGTTGAAGGACAGGTTCTTCCACCCGCAGTTGTCGTCGGACGGCGGGCAGTCCAGGCCCAGGGTCCACCTGATCCTCAACGTATGCCAGACCTCCTTGCACGCGGAAGCAGGCAGATAGCCGGTTTCGTCCGGTTCCTGCGAGAACGTGAAGGTGGACAGGATCTGGAACTTGGTCAGGATGTCGCTGACGTCGCTGGCGGTCCAGTAGATCTTGCCGCAAAGCGTCGGGTCGTTCCCTGGACAGTAGCTCTCCAGGATTCCTATCAGCAGGGCGTTGATGATCTGGAACGCGACGTCGCCGGTGGTGGACAGGTCGCTGATGTCTGGGTTGTCCGGGTCGTTGAACATATAACCGCAAAAGTCGGTCAGAGTGGTGCCGCCCGCCTGGCAGATCAGCAGCATGATCTGGGCCGCCGGGTTTTCGAAGAACCCTGTGATCGTATAGACCACGGTGGCCACCTGGGGCGGAAGTCCGCTGACCAGGTCGAACGTGTTGGTGATGTCGTAGCTGCCCACGATCTTGGGAGGTATGTCCTTCAGGTCCAGTTCCACGTACGTTTTGCCGCCCCATTCCACCTTGGTGGGCTTGCCCTGGGTCGAGCCGTCCTCGCATCCGTAGGCCTGCACCGGACCTTCACCGGCCTGGGCCAGACCGATGATGGTGTAGTTCTGGGTCTTTTCCGTTTCGAGGTTGGGCAGCTTGGGGAACTGCGCGGTCTGGGTGATGCTGACCGTGGGCGACACCACCGTGGCGGTGGGAAGATTGTCAATCTCGATGTCGTCGCAGGTGGGCTTGCCGTTTCCGCCCTGCTTGAACAGGTACACGCGGGCCACGTCGATCAGCGGATAGGCCCCCTTGTAGTCCCCGAATCCCACTGACAGGGGCACAACGCCCTTCGGGGTGATGGCGATGTTGTAGTAGATGCACTCGATCTCGGGCGCGCCGTCCACGCAGACCTTCACCTGGAATTGGCCGGTGGCCGTCTTGGTATTCTTGATGTTGTTGGAACCGATGCCGTTGGGCCCGGTGTAGACGATGGGCGCGGCAAGCTGCCCCAGGCCGTTTGCGTCCCCTTGCTTTTCGAAAGAGATGGCCGCCCCGCTGACCGGAGCGCCGCATTCGGAGAGCGTCACGTCCAGGTCGCGGTCCTCGGTGTACGACAGCACTATGTTGCAGACCTTCTGGCCCTTGCACGGCTTGTCGTCGTCGCCCATCTCGAGGCTGAAGTCGAGCCTGCGGCCTTCGGTGCAGGCCCCCTGGTCCGGTCTGTCCCCGGTGTTGTAGCCGTCGGTGGTGAGGTCATACTGGATGTCGGGCACCCCGATGTCGATACCGGAATCACCAGAGCCGATGGTGCTGCCGCCGCCGCACGCGATGGCCAGCAGGCAGACTGTCGAGAGAGGGAAGAGACGCTGTAGGGTATTCATGTTCACCCCGAATCTGAGACTGTAAATCAAACGACCCAATTACACTAAAGATCGCGGAAGTTTACCAAACCGCTGAAGGAAAGGCAAAGCCGCCCGCCATTGGAACATTCGGCCCGCGTGGACGCAAGGTCGCCATTATGTTAAAAACCGGACGGGCAGGTTGACCCTTGGAGGCAATCATGTTCAGCAGAAGGATCCTGATCGGAAAGATCCACAGAGCGACCGTGACCGGCGCGGATGTGGACTACATGGGCTCGATCACCATCGACCCGGTTCTGCTGGAGGAATCGGGCATCCTCCCCCTCGAGGAGGTGGAGGTGTGGGACCTGACCAACGGCGAGCGGCTTTCGACGTACACCCTTCCCGGTGAACCAGGCGATGGGCAGGTCATGCTCAATGGGGCCGCCGCGCGCAAGGTCGTGGTGGGGGACAAGGTGATCATCAGCGCCTACGGCCAGTTCGATGGGGACTCTTTGGGTCCACACGTCGCGCGGGTCGTGTTTCCCGACGAAAACAACGCGGTGTCGCGCACCAGCACATACCGGGTCGATCTGAAAACCAGAGAATTTGAACTGAGGGACGAGCGGTAATCGCCCGTGCCGGCCGGAATTTCCGTTGCGCGACAGGTGGAGGAGATCCAAGTGGATATGTTCGGCAAGAAGGCGCTGACCAACCTTCAACGAAAATACAACCGGGCGACTGCGGAAAACGAGGAAGCCCGGGCGGCCCTGGAGGATGCGCGCCGCAGGCTCGACGTCGAGTCCAGCGCCCGCAAGGACGCCGAGGATCGGTGCGCCGCCCTTGAAAAGAAAATCGCGGCCGCGGAAAAAGACCGCGACAAGTTGAGGGAATCCCTGGCCCGTGCCGAGCAGATGGTCAAATGGATGGAGGACCGGGAGGAGGCCGGCAAGGAGGCGGTCCGCAAGGCTGAAGCGGCGCAAAAAGAGGCGATTCGCAAGACGGCCGAGGCGAACGCCGACCTGGAACGGCTGCGAGCCGAACTGGATGAAGCCAAGCGACCCAAGATCGAGGCGACGGTCGAGACAACGGTCGAGGCGACGTCCGCGCCGGAATCCCCACCTCCTGAAACCGGGTCAAAGGATGAACTGACCCGATTGCGGGATGAAAACGAGTCCCTGCGTAGACTCAGGGCCGAAAATGCCGAACGTCTGCGGGTGGCGCTGAGAAAGGCCGAGCACAACCGGCGCGCCTACCTGATAACGCAGATGCAGCTCGACCTCGCCGAGGACCGGATTCATATTCTTACCAAGGGCAGTCCCAGACCGGTCCATCGCAAGGAACCGGCGCCCGACGCGGCCCCCGGCGAAAAGGTCGTGGCCGAGGACGTGGAAGGCTACGAGGAAACAGAACATACCGGGGGGTGATTGGGTTGGCGCGGCAGGTCGTCAATGGTCCGAAAGCGGGTGTGGCGACCGTTTCGAGCCACGGATCGACCTTGCGATGCGTGGACGACGCGGGTGTGGAATTCGTGATCCGTCAGGCCCGCCCCAGTGACGCCGGGGCCGTGGGCGACATCTTGGCCGAACTGGCCAGATCCGAGGACTTCATCCTGCTTTCACCGGAAGAAATCGGCGCGGATGTCGTGCGCAGGGCCGAGGATCTGGCGCGCATGGAAAAGAACTCGGTCCGCTGGCATGTCGCCATCGTGGAGCAGGCCGGCGGGATAGTGGGCATGCTCGACTTGCGCGCGGTGCCCCTGAAGAAGTGCGATCACGTCATGGAACTGGGCCTTGGTCTGGTGGCCGAGGCAACTGATCGCGGCATCGGCACCCAGTTGATCCTGTACGCGCTTGCCAGGGCCAGGGACCTGGGATACCGGAAGGTCAGACTCTTCGTCATCGCGTGCAACGACCGGGCTCGACACGTCTACCGGAAAGTCGGCTTCGAAGAGACGGGCCGATTTATCGATGAAGTCCGCGTCGGCGACGGGATCGAGGACCTCATCGTAATGGAGAAACCACTGCAGTGACCAGGCCAGGGCACACGAGTCGGTCCTGCGGACGCGGTGACCGCTGGTTCACGACGGCGCTCGTCCTTGCCGCCGTGGTCGTTTCCGCGTTCATGGGGTGTCAGGATTCGCGCTTTCTGACCGGCAGGTACTGCTCGTCTGAAAAGATCCAGTTGCCGGGTGCTGCGGCGCCCTGGGTTGAAAGCAAATACGTTTCCCTGGAAATCGGCCACTACGGGCCGGACGTGGGCGGCATGGTGGGTTTCCATGACGACGAAAAATGCGGTCAGGAATTCAAGGCGGAGGACATGTGTCCCTGCTCCCCCATAGAGGCGGGCGTTTTTGACAACGGCAAGCTGTCCTTTCTTTTCGAGTTCCAATACCTCAAGACTCAGGGTTGCACGGAGTCAGGACCGTCATGCGTCATGGATGGCAACGACCTTGCGGCCGGCAGGAACTGCGAATGGGGCAAGGAAACAATCCACGTCCTGCTTGCGCCCATGGACAAGGAAAACGATCTGGCCATAGAGGAATTCGGCACTGAATCCGGCGAAAGCCTGCACGCCTTGAACCTGGTTTTCAACAGGGAAAGCACATCCGCCACGGACCTGGAAAAAGAGGACAAGTACCGAAACCAGTGCGCTGGTCTGTTCAGCAAGGGGGGGCAGTGATGCGCGCCCGTCCACTGGGCCTGATGTGCATGTCCGCCCTGGTTGCGGGAATGCTGTCATTCCTGAGCGGTCCGGCCCAATCGCGGAACACGCCGCCCAATAAGGATGTCCCCTCCTTCCCACGGCGAACAGTGATGGTGCTCCAGGGCAGGGACTACCGGCTGGACCCGGAGGGCCTGTTTTGGACGGGCGACAAAAAACAGGATCAAGACGGGGCGGGTAATGATCTGGGAAAAGCCGCCGCCGGATTCCTGTCCAGCGAGCCCGAGCTGGAGGTGTTGCGGCCCCAGGCCGGCCCTCCTTCCGACGAGGCCGGTGAAGAAAGGGGCATCGTGGCCCGCGGGTTTCTGCATCTGGGCAGCGAGCTGTATCGGAACTTCAGGCTGAACGATGCCGTCAAGGCCCTGGAAAAAGGTGTCGAAGCCGCCCGTTCGGAGTTTCTGGATGTGACCGACCCAGACTTGCTGTCCGACCTGTATCTGTTTCTGGGTCTTTCATACCTGGAGGCCGGCAGCGCGGCGCTGGCTCACGTCTCATTCAAGAACATGTTCTTCGTAACCCCGGGGCGCCGGTTCATGAAGGGGTATTTCCCGGACGAAGCCGAGATTGCGATACACGCTGCGGCGGTCGATTTCCGTAAGACGTTCCCGATCGGTCGTCCTCTGGGGTCAGCGGCCAGGGCAACCCGTTTCGCGCGTAAATCGGGGGCTCGGCAACTGGTGTACGTATTTCTGAGCCGGGGCGGTGAAGGCGACGTCGTCGGGGTACGGGTGTTGGGTCCCTCCGGCCCACATCGTTCCTTTATCCCGGAGTTCAGCACTGATTTTTCCTATAAAAACGCATCCCAGGCCAAAGAGTTGGTGTCGCGCGCAATGTCCGCCTGGCTGGCTTGCGCCAAGCTGCCGTCCAGGGTGGAGCCAAAGCATCGGTTGCCCAGTTTTTATATGGACACGTCCGGGTCCTATTCCGTATTTCTCAAGTATCCGACGCGAAATGTGTTCCACAATGTGGGCTTCGGCATTGGGTTGTCCTACCAGATCCTGGAAAATCTGGATTTCTTTACGCGGCTGAATCTGTTCACATCGTTCCCCGACAAATACGACGACCTGGTTGTGGGCTACACTGCGTTCAAGGGTACTCTGGGGGTCGGTTATACCCTGCGGGGCGACTGGGGACGCATGTTCCTGCATACTGGATTCGACCTCCAGTATCTCAGTGACTTCGCGTCATCGACCAGTCCGAACTGCAAGTTCTTCGGGGTGGACTCCGAATTCTGCGCTTCGGCAGACGTCAAGGGACTGCCGTACCGGTTTTTGGGTGGAATCAACGTGACGATAGGCGCCAACGTGACGATAAGCGGCCCGATCTACCTCCTGGTGCAGGCCGGGATCACCGCGTATTTCTTCCCCGCCGGCCTCGATGCCCCGCTCAACTACCCCTTTACGGCCGAGATAGGCCTGGGCTACGCGTTCCAGTAGGGGACCCGCGCGCGAGCTTGTCGCCCACGGGACCTGGATGTACCATTTGGAATGTCTTGACGACTGCGGGAAAATCATGAAGGAAATCATTTTGGCCCTGTCACTGACCATTACGTTGGCCGGCTGCGCCAAGAGCCTGCCGGAAGGCGCGGACGCTTCGCAAAATGACGCCTTTCATCCTGACGACACCTACCATCCCGAGGATGTGCCTACACCGTTTCAGACCTGCCGCGAGGCGATCCGGTGCATCACTGAAAAGGGCTGCTATTCGATGCTGTGCGCTGGTGGATGCGTGGACGGAGTGGATGCCCAGACCGCGAAGCGCCTTCAGGACCTGATGGGGTGCGCGAAGGACCGATGCGATGGATTCAGCCAGTGGGAGAGCACCCAGATGGCCCTTTGCGTTTACATGGACTGCCGCAAGGATATCGAACCATGCACCAATACCGGGGACGCCGACTGCGTGGACACCCTGACCTGCGCCCAACAATGCCAGGTCGATGAGACCTGTCTGGTCGACTGCCTTGACGCGGCGACCTACGACGCCCGCCTGGCGGCTCTCATGGTTTCAGCCTGCATCGAGTCTGAATGCCCCGAAGCACTTTTCAACCCCGCCAGGTCTCTTGATTGCATCTCGTCCAACGGTCCCTGCCACGACGAGTACCAGGATTGCATCACTCAGTAGGCTTCTTCAACAAGCGTCCCCTGGTTTTTCAGCAACTCCCATGATCCGTGTTCAATGAAAATATCCATTGTTTTTCCATGTTTGTCCTTGACAAGGATTCCATCGGCTTTATTATCGCTAATAATTACTGTTCTTGATAAGGCGGGCGGTGGTGGATTCGGTTTCGACAAGGATGACGCGGCAACGACAGGTAATCCTGGAGGAACTGTGCCGCGTGAAAACCCACCCCACGGCCGATGACCTGTTCATGATGGTCAGAAGGCGTATTCCCAATATCAGCCTTGGAACCATCTATCGCAATCTTGAAAAACTGGTTTTCATGCAGGAGGTCCGACGGCTGGTTTCGGCCGGAGGTCAGATGCGTTTTGACGGTAACACGCAACCTCATTATCACATAAGGTGTGTAAAATGCGGCAGGGTTGATGATGTCGTGCTTGACTATGATTCGGCTGTTGATAAGGTTCTGGCGAACAGGTCCGGTTACGATGTAATCGAGCATTCGCTGGAATTTTCCGGTGTTTGCCCCGCTTGCAGGGTTGGGCGGGAATCCGAGGTTTCCCACTGACCTTCAGGATTGCCGACAAAGGCTTTTTGTGTTTTGGAAGCCCGGATGTTCCGGGTGGTTTTATAGGGAGGATGAAGATGTCAGACATCAGTAAGCTTCAAATCTACAGGTGCGAACACTGCGGCAACATCGTCGAGGTGCTGAACGCGGGCGGCGGGCAGCTTGCCTGCTGCGGTGATCCCATGACGCTGATCAGCGAAAACACCACGGATGCGGCCGTGGAAAAGCATGTGCCCGTGCTCGCAAAGAGCGGCGGCGCCCTCAGCGTCAAGGTCGGCAGCGTGGCTCACCCCATGGCGGACGAACACTACATCGAGTGGGTGCAGGTGATAGCCGGAGGCCGCTCTTACCGCGAGTTCCTGAGCCCGGGCGACGCGCCGGAGGCAGTCTTCCAGATTGATTCGGACGAGTACACGGTCAGGGCGTACTGCAATCTGCACGGACTCTGGAGGGCATGAAGATGATTGGAAAAAAAATGCAGGATGCCCTGAACGACCAGATTACCGCCGAGTTCTACTCCGCCCACCTGTACCTGTCGATGGCGGCGTACTTCGAGTCCATTGATCTGCCGGGCGCGGCGGGCTGGATGCGGACGCAGTTCCAGGAAGAGCAGGTGCACGCCATCAAGATGGTTGACTATCTTATCGAGCGGGATGGGCGGGCCCTGATCAGGGGCTTCGACGATCCTCCGACCGAATGGGAGTCGGTCCTGGACGCATTCAAGGCGGCCTACGCGCACGAGCAGAAGGTCACTGCACTGATCAACGGCCTGGTGGACGTGGCCCGCGCGGAAAGGGACCATGCGGCCGAGATCTTCCTGCAGTGGTTCGTGAACGAGCAGGTCGAGGAGGAGGCGTCGGTCAAGGCCATCATCCAGCAGCTCAAGATGGTGGAAGGGTCCGGCGGCGGCATGTTCATGATCGACCGGGAACTGGGTTCGCGGGTGTTCACGCCCCCGGCTTCCAGCGCAGCCTGAAAATCGACGGATCGATCTGATGAAAAGAAACCGCAAGGCCCTCGCCAGGGGCTTCCTTTCGTCCCGAGACCTGCCGGGCCTGACGCAGTGGTCCCGTGACACGTACAGCTCGATGGGCATCCTCTTTTCCCTGACCAACGACCCCGACGATCTCATCGTGTGGCGCGCGGTCGAGGCAGTCGGCCATGTGGCCGCCGACAAGTGGAAGGGGCGTCCCGAGGCGGTACGCGACTTTGTTCGAAGGCTGCTGTGGTTGATGAACGACGAATCCGGGGGGCTCGGCTGGCACGCCCCGGAGGCGGTGGCCGAAATCGTGTACAACATCCCCGAGCTTGTTGAGGAGTTCGGTCACCTTCTGCCCTCCTTTCTGGTCGAGGAGCCGTTCGAGCGCGGGGCCCACCATGCCCTGTCGAGAATCGGGCACATGATGCCCTCCCAGTTGTCGGGCTCCGTGGACACGCTGGCCCGGTCTTTGGATGACCCTGACGCCGGTATTCGTTTTCACACGCTGGAGGCGTTGGAGCACCTGGGGGATGATGTGTTGACCGATGCCAGGACCCGGTTGGCGGATGACAGGAGCGCCGTTCAGGTCTATAACTTTGACACCGGCCAGTTGAACGAGAGGGAAGCAGGGGAACCGGCCCGCCGCCTGGCCGGCCGCATGGGCATTGGAATTTCCGGATAACCGGCTCAGGAGAGGGCAAAGCCATGGATGCGGCGTTGTTGGCCAGGATCCAGTTCGGGTTCACGGCCGGGTTCCATTTCCTTTTTCCGCCATTGACCATCGGGATGGCGTGGATCATCTTCTATATGCTGTCCAGGTACCGCAAGACGAACGAGGACGTCTGGAACAAGGCGGCCCGCTTCTGGACCAAACTGTTCGTGATTACCTTCGCCATCGGCGTTGCCACCGGCATCACCCTGGAGTTCCAGTTCGGGACCAACTGGGAAGTCTATTCGAGGTTCGTGGGCGACATCTTCGGGGCGCCGCTGGCCGCGGAAGGCATCTTTACCTTCTTTTTGGAATCTGCGTTTGTCGGCGTGATGATCTTCGGCTGGGACAAGGTGTCGAAGGGCACCCTCTGGTTTTCTTCCCTGATGGTGGCGATCGGGTCCACCCTGTCCGCCTTCTGGATCATCGCCGCCAATTCCTGGCAACAGACGCCGGTCGCTTACCACGTGGTCAACGGTCGGGCCGAGTTGACCAATTTCCTGGAGGCGGTATTCAACCCCTCGACCATGCCGAGGTACCTGCACACGGTTGACGGCGCGTTGGCCACCGGGGCGTTCTTTATGCTCGGGATCAGCGCATGGTACGTGCTGAAGGGCCGCCACCGGGAAGTCGCCGAGAAGTCGTTGAAGGTCGCGCTGGTCGTGGCGTTCGCTGCATCGGTGCTTCAACTGCCGCTGGGCCACTACCACGCGGTCCAGGTCGCAAGGACCCAACCCTGCAAGCTGGCCGCGTACGAGGGCCTGTTCGAAACCCGGACCAACGCGCCGGTCCTGGTTTTTGGGATTCCCGACGCAAAAAAGAAACGGTGCAACTACAAGATCGAGATCCCCGGGGCATTGTCGTGGATGGCTTTCGGCACCACCGAGGCCGAGGTCAAGGGACTTGACGCGTTCCCGGAGGAGGAATGGCCGCCTCTGCTGCCCACTTTCGTGTCCTTTCACACGATGGTGGGGCTGGGCACGTACTTCATCGGGTTCACGATGCTGGGACTGTTCCTGTGGTGGCGTAGGAAACTGTTCCATTCACGATGGTTTCTGGTCCTGGCCGTCATCTCGCTCCCTGGGCCGCTGATTGCAAACGTGCTGGGCTGGATGGCGGCCGAGATCGGTCGGCAGCCATGGATCGTTCAGGGCCTCCTGAAGACCAGGGACGCTGTATCCGTGGTGGTCCCTGCCTGGCAGATCCTGGCGTCCCTGCTGGCATTCGTGGTCGTCTATGCGCTTTTGTTCGTTGCCTGGGTGCACATGCTTAAGCGGGCGATCGCGAAGGGCCCTGACGCCGTCCATGAGGCAGCGGCCGGGGAGGTGTCGTCATGAGCGCGCTGCAAGTGGTCTGGTTCGGTCTGGTCGGGGTGCTTTTGGTCGGGTACGCGATCCTGGACGGTTTCGACCTCGGCGTTGGATTCTGGCACCTGTTTACCAAAAGAGACGAGGATCGGCGGGTCCTCCTCAATGCCATAGGTCCGGTCTGGGACGGAAACGAGGTGTGGCTGCTGACCGGGGGAGGAGCGCTTTTCGCGGCCTTCCCGCATGTGTACGCGACCGTGTTCAGCGGCTTTTATCTGGCCCTGATGCTGGTCTTGTTCGCGCTGATCTTCCGGGCCGTTTCCGTCGAGTTCCGCAACGGCGGCGCATCGGACGCCTGGCGCCTCACCTGGGACTGGGCGTTCGGCCTGGGCAGCACCCTGCCGGCCCTGCTGTTCGGCGTGGCCCTTGGAAACATCCTGCGGGGCCTGCCATTGGACCAGGACATGCATTTCACGGGCGACTTCTTTACGCTGCTGAACCCCTATGCACTGATGATCGGCCTGCTGGGTTTTTTGATGATCGCCACGCACGGGGCTCTTTATCTGGTGATCAAAACAGAAGGTGACCTGCAGGCCAGAGCGCGCGGTTGGGCCGAAAAGGCGTGGTTGGGGTACGTGGCCCTGATGGTCGTGGCCCACCTCGTGACCCTGGTGACGCAGCCGCATCTCGTGGCCAATTATCTGTCTTTGCCCTTCCTGTTCGTGATCCCCGCGGCCGCGCTCGCAACGGTCGTGATGAGCCGAATCAGCCTTAGGAAGGATCGGCCTTTTGCCGCCTTTATCTACTCATCCGTCACGATTGCGCTGCTGTTCGCCACGTGCGGGGCCGGGCTCTTCCCGAACATGGTGCCGGCCCTCGGGGACCCTGCCCTGAGTCTGACGATCGTCAATGCCTCGTCATCGGAACTCACCCTGACGGTCATGCTGGTCATGGCCCTGTTGGGCATGCCGCTCGTGCTTGGATACACGTGGTGGGTCTACAGGACCTTCGCGGGCAAGGCAACCGCCGACTCCCACGGATATTGAAAGATGGCCGGTTACTGATAATCGCCGGTTCTTGACCTTCAGCCGACAAATCCCAATGGTATATGGATTGCGGCCGGGGATTGTTCCGGCCGAGTAACAAGGAGAGCCCGGATGGACATTTCGGCTGCCGGCGTTTTCGTGGCTGGGGTGCTGACGTTTCTGTCGCCCTGCGTGCTGCCCGTGATCCCTATTTACCTGTCTATTCTGGAGGGGGGCGGGGACGGATCGCGCCCGTCCAGCCGATTCCGCAGCGTACTGTCTACTGTCGCCTTCTCGGCCGGGTTCGCCCTTGTGTTCTCCCTGCTTGGCCTGTCCGCCACCTCTTTGGGCAGGTTTCTGGCCCAGAACCGGGCACTGTTTCAACAGGTTGCCGGCCTGGTTGTCCTGCTTCTGGGGCTGCGGTTCATGGGCTACCTGAAGCTCCCACTGCCCGGGGGAAGCGGCGCGGGCATGACCTCGCGCTTCAAGACCAGATTTCACTATGTGAACGCATTTGTTCTGGGACTCCTTTTCGCGGTGGCATGGACTCCATGCGTCGGTTCCGTGCTCGGCGCGGTCCTGACGTACACCTCGCTGGCCACCAGCGACCCCTTGGAGGGCATGGCCTACCTGGGTCTGTACAGCCTCGGGTTCGCAATGCCTCTTCTGTTGGTCGCGCTAATAGCCGGTCCCGCGCTGGCCGCCCTGAAAAAGGCCCGTCGCTTTCTGCCTGTTTTCGAAAAGGTCACCGGCCTGCTCCTGGTGCTGACCGGGTTCCTGCTGGTCACCGACCAATGGTCCATCATTGACAATGCGTTCGAGCGGGCGCCCGAGACAGCCATTGAATCAACCACGGCGTCCCCGGACCCTGTCCATGTCTGGCACCCATCCGGCTCCGCTGAAAATACGACATGCGGATCGGGCGGGTCGACGACCTGTGGGGTCGGATCAGAGGAGGCCCTGCCGACCATGTACAAGTTCTATTCGCCTACGTGCCCGATCTGTCTACAGATGGTGCCCATCGTGAACGTCTTGCGAAATCAGTGTCTGGGCAAGGGGTTGCAGTTCGTTGACGTTGATGTGACGCGGCCCGCGGGCAAGTCTTTGGCGCGCAAGTACAGGGTGACGGGGATCCCGGTGTTCGTTTTCGAGGACGCTGACGGCAACGAAGTTTCACGTCTGGTAGGGTTCCAAAAGCTGGACAATCTGGAGCAGGCCGCCTCGGTGCTGACCGGTGAAGAGTGCAGCGGGTTCAAGAAGCTCGATGGGTTGCAGCCTCAATCGTCCCACCAATGAACGGGTTCCGTTCCGACCGAGCCGTTTTGGTTGTAGGCAACATCTTGATTTGATTGATAAATAATTTTCTCATCATTGCAGACAGGATTGCTTTTTTCAGTCTTGACAGACCGGATCTTAGTGTTATTATCAGATAGATTAAATCCTGGTTCGTCCAGGTAGTCTCAAAACAATCGGGAGAAATGAAAAATGAGCAACACGTCACTGGTACAGAAAGAGGCCCCAGTATTCGAGGCCGAGGCCGTTTTGGGCCTGGATTTCACCAACGTCGATCTGGAAAGCTACAAAGGCAAGTGGGTGGTCCTGTTCTTTTATCCCCTGGACTTCACCTTCGTCTGCCCTACCGAGATCACGGCATTCAATGACTCGCTGGATGCGTTCAAGTCGCTCAACGCCGAGGTGATCGGCGTGTCCACGGACAGCAAGTTTTCGCACCTGGCCTGGGTCAAGACGCCGAGGGCCGAGGGTGGGCTGGGCGAATTGCAGTATCCCCTCGTGGCGGACTTTACCAAGCAGATCTCGGACGACTACGGCGTGCTGCTGGAGGCCGGCATGGCGCTGAGAGGGCTGTTTATCATCGACCCCGAGGGCAAGGTCGTCTATGAGACCATCCATGACCTGAACATCGGCCGCAACATCGGCGAGACCCTGCGGGTGCTCAAGGCCCTTCAGTTTTCGGCCGAGCACGGCGAGGTCTGCCCAGCGAACTGGGAGCCCGGCACGGACAGCATGAAGCCGGATCCGGTCGGTGCGCTGGAGTACTTCAAGAGCCACGGATAGAATCCCGCCCCTGGGCCCGCAGGGTTGCGAGGTCGTCAGGCGTGTCTATGCTCTGCCAGCATCGCGCCAGTTCAGGTGGAATGACCGGGGTCGAGACACGGGCGTCTTCGGCCAGCCTCCTGGGCGCTGAGATTCCCATGTCCGCCAGCCCCTGAAGCAATTCAGCGGATCGAGGTTCGTAGAGGGCGAACAAGGGCTGGACACGGCCTCCGGGCAGGGACGGCACCACGGCCCACGTTCCAGGCGCGCGTTGTCCCGCAAGCCAGGTGACCGCCGCCTCGTCCATCAAGGGTTGATCGCATCCCACGAACAACCACGCCACGGACGGCTCGTGGCAAAATGCCGCCAGCATCCCAGCCATCGGCCCACCCAGACCGGGCGGGTCCCCAAGCCGTAACAGGCCGTCGCACGAGGCCGGCACTGGACCTGCGCCGAGCAGCACAACCTCCCTTGCAAAAGTTCCCAGGACGGCGGCAATCCTCTCGATGAAGGTCGAGTCATCCACCTCCAGGAGTTGTTTGGGACGGCCCATTCGGGTGGATTTTCCGCCGACGAGGACACCGGCATACAGGGGAGGCAGATCCAGAGATTCGGGCACCATTGTTCCCGCACCAGATTTGTCAGGCGTCGTCCAGCAATCTGTGTTCGCCCTTGAGCTGCTGGATGGCGGTCACGTCCTGAGTCACTTCGAGGCACCCAAGGTATCTGCCGGCCTTGTCACGCACCGGGAAATAGCGGATGTATACTTTCATGCCCCGAAAATCGATCCAAAACTCGGCCGAGTCCCTCTTGCCGGCCTTGAAATCACTGAGGATGGCCTCGACCTTGTGGACGCTCTTGGGGGGATGGCAGTTGTGCACCTTCATTCCCACCACCGAGCGGCTTCGTGGAAATATCTTGTCGTGATCCTCGTGGCTGAAGTATTGCACCGTGTCGTCGGCGTCCACGAAAGACAGTTCCACGGGCAGGGTGTTCAGAATGGCGGCCATCAAGTCGCGGTCCACGTCCACGGACAGGTCCTTGACCTCCTTGGCCGATGCCAGATTCTCAGCCAGGTCGTAGTACCGCTTGCGCACATCCTCGCCCAGACTGGCCTCCACGGCCTCGATCCCGCGGATCACGGCGGCCTCGTCCTCGTCGCTCATGACCTTGATGGCCATGGGATAGAGGATGTCGTTTTCCTTCCAGTAGTGGTCCTTGCACAGCGTCTGGTACTGGTCGAACGTCGCCTTCAGGGCGTCAAGGGCAGTGGCGTCACCCCCCACGAAAGCCTCGCCGTGGGACTTGATGGCGGCCACCAGGTCACGTTGCTGTTCATGCTCGGCCAGCATCACTGCCAGCGGCCCGCCCTGCGAGGGAATCCCGCGTTCCTCGATCAGGGGAAACAGGTGCTCCTCCTCCTTGCGGTTGTGGCACGCCTCCACGTAGCCCACGATGTAATCCAGCATGCTGGACACGGTCTCGCGGTCGGGCGCGGTGGGCGACTCAAATGCCTTTTCCATCGCCGCGAACACCTTTTCCGTCATGGTGTGATCGTCCATCAGCAGTTCATACCAGCGTTTCATTCATTACTCCTTGCCATTCCTTCCATAACCTTGAATCCGGATGATGCCGCGTCGTTTTCACGCGGTGGATACATGCAGGATAATAACAAGACAAAAAAGGTCAAGAAAAACCACGGAATGTTTCGAAATACCGACTGTTCCACTGAATCCGCATAATCGTCGGTTTCTCAGATCCCGCCGCCCCACTCCCAGCGTTCCTGGCGGGATTCGGCCTGGGAGACGCGGCTGCCGGCGGCCACGTCCCTGGTCAACCAGACATTGCCGCCGACCACGGCGCCCTTGCCGATGGTCACCCTTCCCAGGATGGTGGCGCCGGAATAGATGATCACGTCGTCCTCGACCAGGGGATGACGCGGCACACCCTTGACAGGCTTGCCGTGCTCGTCCAGGGGAAAGCTCTTGGCGCCGAGCGTCACGCCCTGGTAGATGCGCACATTCTTTCCGATCCTGCAGGTCTCGCCCACCACCACTCCCGTGCCGTGGTCGATGAAGAAAGCCTCGCCGATGGCGGCCCCCGGATGGATGTCGATTCCCGTGAGGCTGTGCGCCAACTCCGTGATTATCCTGGGTATCAGGGGTATGCCGAACCTGTGCAGTTCATGGGCAAGGCGATAGTTGGTGATTGCCAGCAGGCCAGGGTAGCAAAAAACCGTCTCGTCCGGGCTGGTGGCCGCCGGGTCCCCCTCGTAGGCCGCCTGCACATCCATGGAAAGCATCCGCTGAACGTCGGGCAGGCGCTCGTAAAAGGCGTGGGTGTATTTCAGCGCCTTTATCTCGCAATCCGGGCACCTGTCCATGGAGTCCTGGTTGCACACAAAGCAAAAACCCCGCCGAATCTGTTCCTTCAGCAGGCGGAGGATGCCGTCCAGGGTCGAGCCCACATGATAGTGCATGCTCTCGGTGCTCAGTTCGGAAGTGCCGTAGTAACCTGGAAACAGTGCCGACCTCAGGTCCTCGACCAAGGACGCAATAACGTCCCGGGACGGCAACGGCTGTCGCCTGGGCCCGCGGAGGACCGAAGTGCCGTCTTTTCCATTGGAGCAGCACAGAGAGTCCACGATTGCGTTGAAGCCGTTGGTCGATCGAACCATTTCTTCAATGGGTTTCGATACACCGCAACGCCCGTCGCCGGACGACCTGACGACATGATCGTATTTATCGTCCATCTCAATCCTCGAACAGCCAGGTGCTGAGGTAGCGCTCGCCCGTGTCTGGAATCACCGTGACGATCGTCTTTGACTTGTTCTCCGGCCTGCCGGCGACCTGCAACGCGACCCACACGTTGGCGCCGGCGGAAATCCCGCCCAGGATGCCCTCCTCCTTGGCAAGGCGACGCGATGTCCTGCCCGCGTCTTCGTGGCCCACCGTGATCACCTCATCCACCAGGTCCATGCGCAGCACCTCGGGCACGAAACCGGCCCCGATTCCCTGGATCTTGTGCGGCCCGGGTTCGCCCCCTGACAGCACGGGCGAGTCCTCTGGTTCCACCGCTATGGCCCTGATCCCGGGCTTGTGCTTCTTGAGTGCTTCGGCCACGCCGGTAATGGTGCCGCCGGTCCCGACACCAGCGATGAAGACGTCGACAGCGCCCTCCGTGTCCTTCCAGATCTCCTCGGCCGTGGTCGTGCGATGGATCTCGGGGTTGGCCGGATTCGCGAACTGCTGCGGCATGATGTAACGCGGATCTGACTCCATGTACTCACGTGCCTTGTCTATGGCGCCCTTCATTCCCTTTTCGCCGGGGGTCAGCACGAGTTCGGCGCCAAGGGCCCGCAGCAGCTTGCGCCGTTCGATGCTCATGGTATCCGGCATTGTCAGCACCAAATCGTATCCGCGCGCGGCGCAGATGAAGGCCAGGGCGATCCCGGTGTTGCCGCTGGTAGGCTCGACCAGAATGGTGTCGCTCTTGATGGCGCCGGACTTTTCGGCCGCGTCGATCATGCTTTTGCCGATACGATCCTTGACGCTGGAGCATGGATTGAACGACTCCAGCTTCACGATCACATCGGCATCAAGGTCGGCCGCCATCCGACCCAGCCGCACCATGGGCGTTCCACCCACCAGATCAGTCACGTTTTTTGCAATTCCACTCATCCTCGACTCCCCATTACCTATCAAATACTTGACTTAAAAGACTAGGAAAATGGTAGTCTTTATCGAGTATTTGTCAACAAAAAATTTTCCAACGTGCTCCATGCATGACGATTTCAACCCCACCGAGGTTAATTTCTTGACCTTGTTTTGGCCATTTCAACCTGACCGAGGTTAATTTTTCCAAGCCTGTTTCCGCCCTTTTCAACTTTGCCGAGCCCGCTTTCTTCTCCGTCTCAGATACCAGACCATGACCAGAAAAACAGCGCCCAGGAAACCGCCGCCGACCTGGGCCCAGGCCGAGGTCAGCAGGACCTTGTGCAAAAGGTCCGCATGCGCGGCGTCGGAACGAGGCAATGCGTCGACATGGGCCGCCACGTGGTGCAGCAGGTTCACGGCCAGCGATGCCCGGGGTATCTCCTGGTGGCAGGCAAGACACACCCCGCCCCTGTCGATATTGTCCCTTTCCTCATTGTTCAGTGGTCTGGACCCTGAGAAGTGGTGACCCACGGTCTGAAACTGCCGACCGTTTTCGGTAACCAACCGGGACCAGTCCGCCTCGAGGCCCTCAATCGGCTCTATCTGATTGACGGCCGAGGCAGGGATGATGCTGCCGTCGGCCGCCGCCAGATCCACCACGGTCGGCTTGTCCCATGGCCGATTCAGGAGCCCACCCCCTATTCCATATCCAAGGGCCTTGGCAGAGGCGTGGCAGGAAGCACATGACCTGGACTTCCCACTGGTATGGGGATTGACCGGGCTCATGTCCAGGCCGAGTTGGCCCTTGGGTCCGGAACCCTCGCTGCCCGGAAGGGTTCTGAATATATGATTCTTTAATATGGTGCCGCCGTTGGGACCGATCACCGTGACCGATACCTGGCAGCCCGGAATGGCTGGGCTTATGCGTCCCTCCCCATTGACCACCATGGGGGGGTCTTCCCATCTCATGTAAGAGCGTTGCTCATCGACGTGCCCGGGGATCGTCGTCCCATAACCATCCTCGTCCGGGTCCGCGGCATGGCCGGGATCCTGATGCCGACGGCCGGCCGCGACCCAGTCGAAGCTCTTGCGCCCCTTGGAATAGTCCACCTTGACATGACAGCCGTAACACTGCGGCGCCCACTGGGCATGGCATGTGTAGCACTCCATCCTGCCTATGTGGGCGCGGACTCCGTCCATGGCCACAAGGCCCTCCTGGGTGAGCCTGCCCTCATCCTTCAGGAGCCTCAACGGAGCCAGCCTCAGGTCCTTTCCACCCGATGTGTATACGATGACCTCGTTCCCGTCGCGGACCACCTTGCCGAACGGGTTGCCCCTGGCGGTTACCAGATAGCCGTCCATCTTTGGATAGACTTCGCCGTTTCGCGTATACGCGGGAGGTTCCTCTGATGTGCCGCGTTCGGGTCGGCCTTCCAAGACGTCGCCGAATTCCTCGCCGAAGCCAAGGGGCAGCTCCCACGGATATGCCCACGGCGTGCCGTGACAATCGGTGCACTCTATCTCGACCGGGGCCAGGGTCGTGCCCGAAAGAAAGCGGTCTCCGTGGATATCCGACGAGGTATGGCAGTCATGGCACAACATGCCCTTGCTGGAATGGACGTCCGGACTCATGGCGATGTAGTGCTTGGTATGCAGGGCTACCTGTCCCTTGCCGCCCTGGGTGAACGGGGACTCGTACGCGCTTTCCATCAAACCCTGGAATGAAACCCCGATCCGTTTGCCGCGGTCATGGCAGGTGGTGCAGGTCTCTACCGGAATTCCGGTGTAGGAACGGCCGTTTACATTAACCTCGGTGCGGCGGGACGCCTGGATGGAGTGGACCAGGAGGTGTCCGGGTTCATCCTGGTCGATGGTCTGGTCCGCGCCTTCGTAAAGCCCTTCGTTCCCATATGGAATGTGACAGGCCGAACAGCCCATTCCCCTGTAGTCGCCCCGCTTCTGCCTCCCCTTGACACCCAGGTGACAGCGTTCACATTCGGTGCGGACATAGGTCAACGCGGACCGCTCCGGATGCTCGGCCAGCTTGCCCAGGTCCCTTGGCGCCTCGGGGACCGGGACGAGGGCGTCGGGAAAGACATTAGGCTCTTTTTCCTTTAGGCGCTGCATATAGGCCCGGTAGGCATCCGTTCCGAAGCGGCTGCCCGCGTCCTTCGGATTGTGCGCCTCGTAATTGCCCCAGGTGTGCCGGTAGCCGGTCAGCGAACCGAACGCCCAGGCGGTGCCCTGCAGCTTTCCGGCCTCGGTCATCATCAGGCTGTTCCTTTGCGCCGAGACCTGCTCCTGATGGCACAACCCACAGGTCTTTTCGTTTATCCACGGACTGCCGGGGTCAGGAAAGAAGCTGTCGGGGCCCCCTTTGCCTGTCAGGGCCTCGGGCGCCCCTGTGTGGGCCAGGTCCTTGTCGGTCGCGTCCGGGTTACCGCCGTGACAGACCGCGCAATATCCATCAATTCCGGTCTCATCGGCCAATGCCTTGATCCGCTTCATCATTTCGGTGTCGGGCTGCCTGATGGGCTCGATGCCCTGATGGCATCCGGCAGCAGTGCAGCCGTTCTTTTCCGCGTCACCGGCAACCGACCGCAAGGGAAGCAACAACAGGCAGACCAGCAGCGGCGCGGAGGCGACGATGACTGTCTTTTTGCGAATCATGGCGCAACGACACTCATGTTCCGAAAACAAACCCAGACCTGATTAATCCACGAAAAGGCCCCTGCCGCAAGGTCTTTGGGCCGATTCTTTGTCACGAAACAAAACGCGATGCTAAGGTATTGAGATGTTTCCGGTCTCCGATTCCGACCTCGGGGAGGGGATGCGGGTGGTGGAAAAGACAAACGGCAATCAGGTTTCACTCATGTTTTCGGGCGGCGTGGACTCGACGACCGCGGCACTCAGACTTGCGGAAAAATACGATCGGGTGCACCTGCTTACGTTTCGCAACGGCTACGGCCACTACCGGCTCAACAGGACACGCAAAAGGGTCAAGGAGCTTAAAAGACATGCGGGGGATCGCTTTGTCCACCACATGGAGTCCGTTCAGCCCCTGTTCGAGATGATGCTGGCCGACGCGCTGGAGGACTACCGCAGGGCCGGTTCCGGGTTCGTGTGGTGCCTCGGTTGCAAGATGGCCATGCACACGCAAAGCGTCCTGTACAACCTTAGGCACGGCATCCGTGAAATGACCGACGGCTCGTCCCAGTCCACCGGCGAGATGGTCGAGCAGATGCTCCTTGCCGTCTACATGGTGCGTGAGTTCTACGAACACTATGGGATCGAATACCGCACGCCCGTCTACACCATCCCCCGCGAGGAAGAGATCGAAAACCTCAGAAAACGCAGATTCAGGATGGGTTGGCGGATAGGCGACAGGTTCCTCGGCATCCAGCCCAAGTGCAGGCCGGGTGAACTGTACTATTTGCCGTTTCTGGTCCTGAATCAACCGCCCACGCACGACGAAGAAAAAGTTTCCCGGTTCCTGCGCGAAAAACGGGAATTGGCCCATGCGTACATTGAAAAGCGGTGCCTGGATGAGGGTATCGCGCCTGGCATCGCGCAAGATACCGGGGCGACCCCTGGGACAATGGAGCAATAATGGGTTGCTGCAACAAGACCGTCAACGGCATCCCCATCAAGCGGTCCCGCTATTGGATTGGAACGCTGTTCATTGGATTCGTCCTTGCAGGGCTGCTTACCTACCTGACCCTGCTGGCCCCATTCGTTAGACGTTATCGCCGCATGCTTCCCTTTTATCGGGCCTACGCCCGCGACGTGTTTTCCAGCATACTGCGCAGGGACCGCATCCTGTTGGAAGGCGAGGAGCCGGAGTTCACCGATTGCCCCCTCGAAGGCAGGCAACGATGACGGATCTGGAAGTAAGGGACATTCGGGAGGACTTTCCGCAACTACGTCGGCTGATCAACGGCAAACCGCCCATCTACCTGGACAACGCCTGCACCACGCTCAGACCGGAGCCGGTCATCCGGGCCATGGCCGACCATCAGCGCACCACTGCATCGTGTCACGGTCGCGCCTATCATTTCTTTGGACGCGAGGCCACCGAAGCCTACGCGGGCGCACGCAGGACGGTCCAGGGATTCCTGGGCGCATCGAGCCCCGAAGAGGTCCTGTTCGTCAGAAACGCGACCGAGGGTCTGAACCTCGTGGCGCGCAGCCTTCCCCTGACGCCCGACGATGTCGTGCTGACCACGAACATGGAACACAATTCGAACCTTTTGCCGTGGCAGCGACTGACACGGGCCGGGGGCGCGCGCCACAGAATCATCCGGATGGACGTGGAAACCGGGTTCGACCTGGATGCGCTGAGGGGTGAATTGGAGCGAGGCGTGCGCCTGGTCAGTCTGTTCCATGTCTCGAACTTCAGCGGCATCGAGGCCCCGGTGAAGGAGGTCTGCACCCTT